>JAGXLE010000035.1 GCA_018334855.1 Desulfobacterales bacterium
TCAACATGGAGCGGTAAATGAAATAACCGGTTTTTTAAAGACAGCCATTGCAGTATTGCTGGTTTCTGCAGCAGCCGGCTGCGCGTGGATAGGTCCGGACTACAGCAGGCCGGATACAGGGGCTGAAATACCGGAACATTATCTGGCCGGCAAAAAGGCGGAAACAGAAGAATATGTGCCCCAGCACGGATGGTGGAAAAAATTCGGCGATCCTGAATTAAACCGGGTAGTTTCTGAGGTGGTTGAAAATAACCCGGATATTGCCGGGGCTGCGGCAGGGGTAATGGAGGCCAGGGCGGCAATGGAACAGACCGGGGCGGACAGATTTCCTAGTCTTGATCTGAATGTTCAGGCTTCCCGCCAGTGGCAGACGGTCAGAGATCCGCTGACAGACGATAAAGAGACTGTTGAGACAGACACATTCAGCCTGACCCTGCCGGCTTCGTTTGAACTCGATCTGTGGGGAAGGCTTGCCCGGGCAAGTCAGGCGGCCAGGGCAGATCTTCTGGCGGCCGAGGAAAACCGCAGGACTGTAGTGCAGTCAATGATTGCAGAAACCGTCAGCCTGTATCTGCAGATAAGATTTCTGGAAAAGCAGATTGATATTACGCGGGGCCTGGTGGCCAGCTACAAAAAAAATCTGGAACTGGTGGAGGGGCGCTACCGCAGAGGGATAACCCCGGTGCTTGATGTACACCAGGCACGCCGGGCCCTGGCCAGGGCAGAGGCTGAGCTGCCCTCTCTTGTTGAGTCAAAGGGCAAGGCCCTGCATTCGTTGTCGATACTGCAGGGAAAGTACCCGGAAAACGTGGATCCGCCGGGTAAAGACAGACAGGCGCTTAAAATGCCGCCCCCGGTGCCGGCGGGCCTCCCCTCTGAGCTGCTGGAGCGGCGGCCGGATATCCGTTCGGCAGAAGCCTCGCTTGAAGCCGCCTGCGCGCGTATTGGTGCCGCCAGGGCCAACAGGTTCCCCAGGATATCTCTTACCGGCAGCTTAGGCTATGCCAGCAATGAACTCGATACCCTGTTCGATCCTGTAAACGAGCTGTGGAAGCTTGCAGCCGGTGCCATGCAGCCGGTATTTGATGCGGGCAAAAGGGCGGCTGCGGAAGAAGCGGCCCGGGCCCGCTACAAAAAGCAGGTTGCTTCGTATGCCAAGACAGTGCTGCAGGCCTTTTCTGAAGTCGAGGACGCCCTTCTTGCAAGGCAGCAGTTAATGGAGCGCCACAAACGCCTTGTAAGACTTGTCTCCGAGTCAGCGGCCACTCTGGAGTCGGCCCGCGGCAGGTATAGGAAGGGGCTCACCAGTTATTTAAACGTTCTTGACGCCATGCAGGCCCTGCACCAGGCAGAGCTCGATCTGGCAAAGGGGGAATACGCCCTTTTCAGCAACCGGGTGAAACTGCACCGGGCCCTTGGCGGGGGATGGGATCAAACTGATTAAATTTGATGGCTTCGTAAAAAGCCCAATATCTGCGTTGCGCTGCATGCCTTCGGAATTTCACGCACTATTAAGTACGCCGCATTCCTCGGTATTTGCGCGCTTTGATCTTGAACTTTTTACTTTGCCATTTCAAAATTGAAATCTTACGAAATCTTCAACTTTTACAGGAAAATGCAATGACCGGGAAAATAAGGATAATCGTTCATGCCCTGCTGGCTCTGGCCGTTGTCGGTATCGGTCTTGCCGGCTTTTATTTGCTCAAGTCCAGCCGGGAGGCCCTGGGGCGGCAGGAACAAGAACCCTCCCTGCCGATTGTGCGTACCGTGCCGGTTGAGTTTGGAAACGTGGACATGAAGCTTGCCGGCGAGGGAACCGTGCGTCCGGTGGCCGAAACCCGTATTGTGCCCCAGGTCGGCGGAAGGGTGATTTACGCATCCGAAAACCTGGTAAACGGCGGAAGCTTCAAAAAAGGCGAGTTGATGCTGGCCATTGAGCCCGATGATTACGAAATTGCGGTAACCCTTGCCAGAGCCGGGCTGCGGGATGCAGAGAGCAATTACCAGACCGCCCTCCAGGAAAGCCTGGCCTCGGTGAGTGAATGGAAGAGCCTCCATCCCGACAAGGAGCCGCCGCCGCTTGTGGCCAGAAAACCACAGCTTGAAGCGGCACGCGCCAGCGTGGAAGCCCAGAAAGCCAACCTGGAAAAAGCGCGCCTGAATCTTAAGCGTACTAAAATTAATGCGCCGTTTGACTGCAGGGTTAGCTCCGAGCAGGTCGACGAAGGCCAGTATGTATCGCCGGGGCAGGGGCTTGCCACTCTATATTCCACGAAAGCCGCAGAGATAGTAGTGCCAATGGAAAGCGGCGATCTTTACTGGTTTGATGTGCCGGGTTTCACCACGGAGAAGAAAAGGGGATCTCCTGTCAGAGTCTTTGCAGACGCGGCCGGCGGAAGGCGCACCTGGAAGGGCGAAGTGGTGCGTACCAAAGGTAAAATAGACGAGAAAACCCGCATGGTAGACATAGTGATACGGGTGCCGGATCCGTTTGGCAAAAAGCCACCGCTTGCTCCGGGTCAGTTCGCGGAGGTGCAGATATCGGGCCGCAGCATAAGTGATGCGGCTGTAATTCCAAGGGCCGCCCTTCGGGGAGAAAATACTGTATGGGCGGTAAATCCGGAAACCGGCCGGCTTTATATACGTACAGTTGACATAGCACACCTGGATTCCAGGGGGGCTGTTGTCAAAAGTGGCCTTAAACCGGGAGAGCAGGTGGCTGTATCTGTTCTTAAAGCCGTTACCGACGGAATGAAGGTCAAGCACGTCGATATCAGCAGGGAGGGTGACTCATGAGATCCGTGGTTGCCTGGTTTGCGGAAAATCATGTGGCGGCCAACCTGCTGATGATTTTTATTCTGGTGGCCGGCATTGTAATCGGCACCGGCATAAAGCTTGAAATTTTTCCTGAAACAGAGCTTGACAAGATCCGGGTGACAGTAGCCTATCCGGGCGCATCCCCGTCTGAAGTCGAAGAAGGCGTAATCCGCCGCATAGAGGAAAATGTTGCCGGCATAGAGGGGATCAAGCGCATTGATTCGGTTGCCAGGGAGGGCTCGGGCTCGGTCACCATTGAGCTCATGAGCGGCTGGGACATCAAGAAGCTCCTCGATGATGTCAAGGCCGAGGTCGACCGGATAACAACCCTGCCCGAGGAGGCAGAAGAGCCCGAGGTGCGCGAGGTCACCCGCCGGGTCCAGGTTATAAGCGTGGGAGTATACGGTGACGTCTCAGAGCTCACCCTTAAGAATCTGGTCCAGACAATCAAGGACGATCTAACCAATCTATCAGGCATTACCCAGGCAGAAACAGCGGCTGTGCGCGGCAACGAGATCCATATTGAAGTTTCAGAGAAAACCCTTCGCAAGTACGGGCTCACCCTGGCCGCTGTAGCGGATGCAGTAGCCAAAAGCAGCCTGGACTTGCCTGCGGGCAGCGTTAAGGCTGATGAGGGCGAGGTTCTTATTCGGGCCAAGGGAAGGCAATATTATGCGGGCGACTACCGGGATATTCCCGTGGTTACCCGGCCCGGCGGAACCCGGATAACGGTCGGACAGATCGCCACCCTGAAGGAAGGCTTTGCCGATGTGGACATGGCAGCCCGTTTCCAGGGCAAGCCGGCCGCCATTATAAACGTATACCGGGTTGCCGACCAGAGCGCCCTGGAGGTGGCTGAAAAGGTTCGTCAATATGTCGGGCAGATAAGACCTTCTCTGCCCGCTGGAGTAGATATAGATTATTACCAGGACATGTCCACAATACTGAAAAGCCGCATCGAGCTTCTGACTAAAAACATGTTCTATGGTCTGATTTTGGTAAGTCTTCTGCTGGGCGTTTTTTTAAATCCCCGCCTTGCCTTCTGGGTTACGCTGGGAATTCCCATAAGCTTTGCATTCGGTCTCATGCTTCTGCCCAGCTATGACGTATCGCTTAACATGATTTCCCTGTTTGCCTTTATAATGGTGCTGGGCATAGTTGTTGATGATGCCATTATTGTGGGGGAAAATATTTTCCGCAGGCAGGAACAGGGCGAGGCGCGGCTTAAGGCTTCTATCGAGGGTTCCCTGGAGGTGGGCAGGCCGGTTATATTTTCGGTGGTGACCACCATGGTGGCATTTGCGCCGCTTCTGTTTGTGGGCGGCACCATGGGCAAGCTCATGCGCGATATCCCGATTGTTGTTATCCTGGTCCTGCTTGGCTCCCTGGTGGAATCGCTTTTGATTCTTCCCTGCCATCTTGCCGGAAGAAGGACAAGTGGAAAGAAGAAGCCCGAAAAACCCGGGCGAATGACCCGGGTACTAAACTGGATCGTTGCAAAGCCTTACCGAAAAGCCGTGGAAACAGCGGTCAGGTGGCGTTATGCAACGATTGCATGCGGCATTGCGGCCCTGCTGCTGACCTTCGGGCTGTATTCTGCAGGCTTGGTCAAGTACACCTTTTTCCCGAAGGTGGAGGGCGATGTGCTGCAGTGCATGATCACGATGCCCGCGGGTACGCCGATGGAGCGAACCCGTGAGGTGGTAAAGCACGCGGAGCAGACCGCTGAAAAAATGCTGGCCGAGCAGGACGGCAGGCGCCCGGAAAACGCCCCGCCGCTCCTGGAGCATACCGCCTCCATAATCGGCGCCCAGTTTGGAGACCGGGGAGGCGTGGGAGACTCGGGCGGGCACGTGGCACAAGTCTTTGTTCAGATCCTTGAGGGTGAAAAGCGGGAGATCAGTTCGGCCGTGTTAAACAACCTGTGGCGAAAGCGTGTCGGCGATATCCCTGATGCCGAATCCCTTGTGTTTAAATCCGAGATCCACAGCGCGGGCAACCCGGTGGAAGTGCACCTTTCTCTGGAGGATCATGATCTTCTTCTGGAGGCGGCAGAGGATCTAAAGGCAGAGCTCAAAGGTTTTTCCGGAGTCTTTGATATCACAGACAGCTTTATGCCGGGTAAGATGGAAATGCAGCTTTCACTAAAACCCCAGGCAGCCAATCTCGGGCTTAAATTAAATGATCTGGCCCGCCAGGTAAGGCACGCCTTTTACGGTGCCGAAGCCCTTAGGTTTCAGCGGGATAAAAACGAGGTCAAGGTCCTTGTGCGCTATCCCGAAGAGGAAAGGCGGTCTCTGGGCAATGTGGAGGAAATGCGCATACGGACCCCCGGAGGCAGTGCTGTGCCTTTTTCACAGGTGGCGGAAGTGAAAATGGAACGCGGCTATGCCAGCATAGAGCGCGCCAAGCGCCAGCGGGTCATAAAGGTGATGGCAGATGTCAACGAAAAAGTCACCAGTGCCAACAATGTTCGGCAATACTTGGTTGAAAATTTTCTGCCGGAACTCAAAAGCAATTATCCGGGTCTTCGATACACAATAGAGGGTGAAGGCCAGGAACAGCGTCAGGTGCTCGGCGATGTGCAGAAGGGGTTTATCATAGCCCTGTTCTGCATTTACGCATTGCTGGCCGTGCCTTTTAAATCCTTTTCCCAGCCTTTTGTTGTAATGTTTGCCATTCCATTCGGCATGGTTGGGGCGGTACTGGGGCATCTGGCAATGGGATACAACATAAGCATGATGAGCCTTCTGGGAATGGTGGGGCTGGCCGGCGTGGTGGTAAATGATTCCCTCGTTCTGGTGCACAGGGTAAATGAGCTTTACCGCCAGCACGGCTACAGCGTTTATGAGGCGGTGATAGAAGGGGGGAAGCTGCGTTTCCGGGCTGTTATTTTGACCTCGCTAACCACCTTCGGAGGGTTGACACCGATGATGCTTGAGCAGAGTCTTCAGGCAAGGTTTTTGATCCCCATGGCCATAAGCCTTGGCTTCGGAGTGCTTTTTGCAACCCTGGTTACCCTGATCCTGGTACCCTGCGGATACCTGGTACTTGATGACATTCACCGGGCAATGGGGAGGGTAAGGTGAAAAAGAGTCTGTTTTGAGATGGCAAAGTAAAAAGTTCGGGATCAAGGCGGGCAAATTCTTTTTTATACTTGCATATTGATCATGTATGGTTTAATTTATAAATTAAATCAGGATATACGAAATCATGTTTTTAAAAATCTGAAACGCTCAATTTAGGTTACAGGGATATGGCAATGGCAGAGTCAAAAAGAATAAAGCGCGAGATTAAGGTTTCCTCCCTGGCTGCCGAACTTATCGATGTTGTCCTTGATCTGGAACCTGAACAGCAGCGCCAGCTGCTTGCAGAGCTGAAAGCCAGAAGGGGGGTTGCCAAAAGAAAATTTTCCAGGCAGCCCTATAGACATTCCGTGCAGTTTTCTGTGGGCGGAAAGCTTTTTAACGGTTTTATAAAAAACGTCAGCGACGGGGGCGCTTTTGTGGAAACCCTGGGTTCCGACCTGCAGAAGCTCGACCGTGGCCAGCATGTAACCATGTCCTTTGAGCACCCCTTTAATAGTAAATATATCAAGCGCACAGGTGCAATCGCCAGAACCAGCCGGGACGGCATCGGTGTTCAATTCGACAATCTGCTTTAAGCGGCTGCCGCCAATACAGGCCCCTGCCTAGGCCCGCCCTTTCTTTAATCTAAATTGCGTTTCAATTTTTTAAAATTTTTGTATTATATTATTTTAAAGGATTTAAATCGGTTTTGCACTTGCAAACCGGTTTTTTTTTCCATAAAAAGATCCCCATGAGCTACGTGTTTGATGTAAATGATGCGCTAAATTACGAACGCTGGGCCGCAGACGAAAAAAACCGGCTTATTCTGGATCTGCAGCGCCGGCTCATGGTGGATATGCTGCGCCCGGGATTTGCCCAGAGCCTGCTCGATATCGGATGCGGAACCGGATTCAGCCTGATGCCTTTTTTTAATAAAGGAATTGAGCTGACCGGGATCGATCCTTCGCCGTATATGCTCGAGATGGCAGGCAAAAATCTGGGCAGCAGGGTGGATCTGCACCGGGGATATGCAGAAAACCTTCCGTTTGAGGATAATTGCTTTAATTACAGCATTATTTTTTTGACCCTGGAATTCTGCGATGATCCCCTGCGGGCCCTGGAAGAGGCCTGTCGGGTCACCAGGGACAGGATTTTTATAGGCATATTCAATCGTTTTTCCCTCTACGTTGCCCATCGCCGCTTTATCCGGATTATAAGGGCCTCTGTCTACGATAATGCATGCTTTTTGAGCATAGGGGAAATCAGGCGGATGCTTTTCAGCCTCCTGGGAAAGGTGCCCCTGCGCTGGCGAACAGTTTACCAGCTGCCCTGGCTCCCGGCTTCACTGGTTTACAGGATGGAATCCACGGAAATATTTCAATCAAGTCCTTTCGGCGGTTTTGCAGGTATAGTGGTCGATCCGCTCCCCAGGTTCAGGGCGGTTCCGCTGGCACTGAGATGCAGGGTCAAGCATCCGGGATCTTCAGGGGAACGGGTGGCAAGCTGTGCCGGAGATTGCCGGAACGAAAAATTAGAGAATTGATGACTTCGTAAAAAGTTCAATATCTGCGTTGCGCTGCATCCCTGCGGAATTTCACGTACGATAAAGTACGCTGCATTCCTCGGGATTTGCGCGCCTTGATCTTGAACTTTTTACTTTGCCATTCCAAAATTGATTTTTTACGAGATTGTCAGAATTGACAATTTGAGCATGCGCTACCAGATTTAGTTCAGGGCGTAAAACGGAAAACACGGTTTCTGTCCCTGTCAGTGGTCGGACTTAAGTCTGTCCCCATTCAGAGAAATAAGAACGGTCATGCAAGTTTCGGGAGGAAGGCAATATGGAAGCGCGGCTCTATGAGAAAAAACAGGAAAAAAAGGTGCGCTGCGGCCTGTGCAGCCATCGCTGCCTTATAAGGGAAGGCGAAAGGGGCACATGCAATGTCAGGGAAAACCGGGACGGCACGCTTTACACGCTGGTATATGACCGGATAATAGCCCGCCACGTGGATCCCATTGAGAAAAAGCCCCTTTTTCATTTTTATCCTTCCAGCCTGGCTTATTCCATAGGCACCGTGGGCTGTAATTTCAGGTGCAAGTTCTGTCAGAATGCCGATATTGCACATATGGCCGCCGATCAGCAGGGAAGGATCATGGGCAAGGAATTTACTCCCGAACAGATTGCAGAAGAAGCCGAGGTAACGGGATGTAAGTCCATAGCCTATACATATACCGAGCCGACTGTTTTTTTTGAACTGGCCTGTGATGCCGCACGCTTTGCACATGAAAAGGGAATCAAAAATGTGTTTGTAACCAATGGCTACATGACGGCAGAGGCCCTGGACATGATAAGCCCGTACCTGGACGCTGCAAATGTTGATTTAAAGGCGTTTACGGACGAATTCTACAAAAATTTCTGCAGCGCCAGATTAAAGCATGTACTTGAAGCCATGCGGAAAATGAAGGAGCTGGGAGTTTTCCTGGAGGTCACCACCCTTCTGATCCCCGGTTTAAACGATGATGAAAAAGAGCTCAAAAGCTTAACCCAATTCATGGTCTCAGAGCTCGGCGAGTTTACCCCTTGGCATGTCAGCCGTTTTCATCCCACATACCGTCTGACCGACCGGCCGTCCACGCCGGTGGAAACGCTTCGCAAGGCAAGGGAAATCGGCTTGTCTGAAGGTTTGAAATATGTCTATACCGGCAATGTTCCCGGCGAGGCGACCGAGAGTACTTATTGTCATGAATGTGGTGCTGTCGTTATTCCGAGAAGAGGATTTACCGTATTGGAAAACAGGGTGGTAAACAATAGTTGTCCGGATTGCAATGCACCTGTTTACGGGGCGGGGCTTTCGTAATTGACTTTTGCTGCTCCAAAATCCGGCACCTGGCAAAGCCTGCTGGCAGAAGGCATTTCGACACCCTCAGAGATTGCCTGCTACCTGGGCATTTCGGCCGAAAGCCTCAGTGAGATCGTCGCCAGATACCCGGCACGGATCAACCCCTATGCGCTGAATCTTATGGTGGTGTATAATTTCGAGAAAAAACGCTATACTTATCCTTTATAATCATGATGAAGAGACAAGAACCGGAGAGAAAATGATTCAGCAGGGTGATCCGTTTACAGAGATTTCTTTGGCAGACAGGTCCAGACTGGCCATCCGAACCTTTAAAACCATTGCGGATGCCGCGCTTTTGCGCGGCTATTACCGAATGGGCGGCCGCACGGGAAGCACCCTGGAAAGTGCGCTGCGCACCCTGAGCCCTGAGATATACGGGTGCATTAACGACCCCAAAAGCATTGAGCTAAAGGGGCTCGAATACGTTATTGACCGCCTGCCCCGCGGGATTGAGGCCTGCCACAGGATAGTGATGACAGGAAGCGAGGATTATGCCGGGGCCAGTTTTGAAAAAATCCAGCCCCTTAAGCGCCGCCGGCTTTCCTACCGCATCAGCCCCACCGAAATGAGCTTTGTCATAACACGCGGCCACAGCGAAATATATGACATCCTCACCCACGTCACTTTTCTTTACGTGGAGGCAAAAAAGGTGCGGAGCAAGATGTGCGACGACCAAGGTTATATAACAGTGGAGTGGCAGTCTCTGGAAAAGCACCTTTCCTGCGTGGATGACATGTGCGGCACGGACCTGGATCAGGCATTGTGGAATCTGAGCCTGCTGCTTCTCC
>JAGXLE010000272.1 GCA_018334855.1 Desulfobacterales bacterium
GAATTTGGCGTGATTCAGAAGGCAACGCTGTTTCAAACCCTGCAAGAAACCACCTTCCCGACCTGGACGCCCTGCCTTTTCCGGCGTATGAAAAGCTTGCAGGCTTTCCGGAAAAATACAATCTGCCGCTTTTCAGCTACATAAAAACCCCGGGGGCAACCATGGTAACCAGCAGGGGGTGTCCCTACAAATGCTCCTACTGCGACCGCTCTGTGTTTAAAAGCGGATACCGCTATAATTCGGCCCGCTACATCTATGAGCACATGAAATATCTGCGCAAACGCTTCGGGGTGCGGCACATAAACATTTATGACGATCTCTTTACGCTGCATCGTGAAAGAATAGCCCGGCTCTGCGAACTTCTGGCATCAAAGCCCCTGGGAATCAACTTTAACTGCGCAGTGCGCGTCGGCCACACAGACGATGAGCTTCTGCGTATGCTAAAGGCAGCAGGTTGCCTGATGGTTTCGCTGGGAATCGAAACCGGAGATCCGGAATTACTTGCCATTCACAAGCCAGGGGTGTATCTTGAAGAAGTAAAAGACACGGTAAAACGGATTCAGGCCGCCGGCCTGCGGGCCAAGGGGCTTTTCATGATGGGGCTGCCCGGGGAAAGCGAAGAATCTATTAAAAAAACCAGTGACTTTGTGCTTTCACTCGATCTCGATGATATGAACATGGCCAAGTTCACACCTTTTCCCGGCGCCCCGGTGTGGAAAAACATATTTGACCAGGGCGAAATGGAGGAAGACTGGCGGAAAATGAACTGCCTGAATTTCGTCTTTGTCCCTGAAAAGATAGATTCCAGGGCTACCCTGGACCGGCTGTATAACTGGCACGTAAAACGCTTTTATTCAGATCCGAAATGGAGGCGAAAGTTTGTAAGAAGAATCTGGCAGCACCGCAGAAGCCTTTTTTACCTGGCAAGGCATCTGCCGGATTTTCTTTCAGCCATGCGAACCTTTGACAATGAAAGGAGAAGCTCATGAATGCTTTTGTAAATCGAATGCTCCGGGCCGCAAAACTGGAACCGGCCCTGTACGAGGAAGTCGAGGCTGACAAGGGCGCTATGGGGCAGGCCATTGGAGTTGTGGTACTTTCCAGCTTGGCAGCCGGTATAGGTGCCATAAGCATCCATGGGGGCGCAGGAATACTTATAGGCACGATTACAGCGCTTATCGGGTGGTTTGTGTGGGCTTTTCTGACCTACATAATCGGCACCAAGCTGCTGCCAGAACCCCAGACCGAGGCCGATTACGGGCAGCTGCTGCGTACCATAGGTTTTTCAAGTTCTCCGGGATTAATCCGCGTAGTCGGAATTGTCCCCGGGCTCACCGGGATAATATCTCTGGTCGCCGGGGTCTGGATGCTTGTAGCAATGGTGATAGCCGTGAGACAGGCCCTTGATTATGAAAGTACCTGGCGGGCCGTGGGAGTCTGCGTGATAGGCTGGGTTATCCAGATACTTATCATTATGCTGGTTTACGCGGCTGTTGGCGGCGGGCCGCAACCGGCGTAACAGGCGTGTTAAACATCCGGTTTATGCAATTTCCTTGCTGATAAGCTTTTCAATCACTGCCTTGTCCCGGGGCGGGGAAAAATAATAGCCCTGCCCAAAGCGGCAGTTCATTGTCTTTAGCTTTTCAAGCTGGTCGAGTTCCTCAATGCCTTCGGCCATGGCATTTAAATTAAGCCTCCGGCACAGCTCAAGCATTGAGGAAACGATGTTTAAATTCGTGTTATTGCCGTTAATATTGTCAATTAACACCTTGTCGATCTTTACCACGTCAATGGAGAACTGGTTTAAATACTTGATTGACGAATAGCCTGTGCCGAAATCATCGATGGAAATGGAAACGCCCAGTTTTTTCAATTCATTGATGGTATTTACGGCACTCTCCATATCGTCGATAAAAATGCTCTCGGTTATTTCCAGGTTGATTTTATCCAGGGGCAGGTCGACTGATTCCGCCGCCTGCCTGATATCGTGAGTGAGATTGCTTTGAAGCACCTGCTTGACCGATAAATTAAGGCTCAGGAACAGGTCGTCTGCCCCGGGATATTTTGCCCGCCAGCCGGCAAAATCCCGGAAGGCCATTTCAAATATCTTCCTGCCAAGGGGGATTATCAGTCCTGTTTCCTCGGCAATCGGAATAAAGCTGTTGGGCGGAACTACGCCCAGCTCGGGGTGATTCCATCTGACAAGGGTTTCAAAGCCGTAGAGGCAGTTGGCAGTCAAGTCCATTAAGGGCTGGTACTGAACAAAAAACTCGCCTCGCTTGATACCTCTCTGCAGATGATTTTCCAGGTAAAGCCTTTTCTCTATTTCCTTGTCTTTTATTTCATGGGTATAAACCACCTGGTTTCTACCCTGCTTTTTGGCCTCATACATGCTCATGTCAGCCAATCGTATCACGTCTGTATCTTCTGCGGGCTGCTCGGTGCTCACCAGAACGCCCATGCTAAGCGTCATGGTAATCTCGTGGCCGCACAGATCTATGGGCTCCTGGAATTTCTCCAAAAGCCTGCGCGAAACCACGTCACAGCAATTTTTATCATGGACGTTTTCAAGAAGAACCAGAAACTCGTCACCTCCGAACCGCGCAACAGTATCAACTTCCCGGACGCATTCTGAAA
>JAGXLE010000036.1 GCA_018334855.1 Desulfobacterales bacterium
TGACCCCCCTTCCCCCTTCAGCGGAGAGATGGCCGAGTCGGCTGAAGGCGCTCGCCTGCTAAGCGAGTAACGGGGTAACACCCGTTCGAGGGTTCGAATCCCTCTCTCTCCGCCATATTTTTTAAAGAATGCCGGTCCGTTGGGGCCGGCATTCTATTTGTCGAAAATTCCCTGGCGAAAATCCCGCTCTTCCATGGTTCTGCGGATGCGCTCCAGAGTGCCGGCCTTGTCAGTTGCCCATTGGGGGGCGGCGAGTTCACCCGGGTGAGGATCGCCGGTAAGGCGCTGGATCACAATGTCTTTTCGCAAGCGAGCCAGGAATCTGCAGGTAAGCTCCACGTATTGGTCCTGGGTTAAACATCTGTAGAGCCCCTGCTTATACCAGTCGTGAAGCACGGTGCCCCTGACCACGTAGAGCAGGTGGATCTTGATGCCGTTTATGTCCATGGCAGACAGGGTTTTTGCTGTTTCTATCATTTCTTTTTCGGTTTCTCCCGGCAGGCCGAGAATCACGTGGGCACAGACGTTTATTTTGCGCCTGCGGGTTTCTTTTACGGCTTTTTCAAATGCCGCAAAATCATGACCGCGGTTTATTTTTCTCAGGGTGGCATCATGTGCGGACTGAAGTCCGTATTCCGCCCATACAAGGTACCGGTCCATGTAGTCTGCAAGCAAATCAAGCTTTTCATCGTCTATACAGTCCGGCCTGGTGCCTACCGAGAGGCCGACCATGCCGTCTATGGCCAAAGCCTGGTCATAGAGAGCCTTTAATCTGGCCGGGGGTGCATAGGTATTGGTGTAGGACTGGAAATAGGCGATGAACTTTTTTGCCTTGTAGCGCCTGGAAAGCGCGCGCTTTGCTTCTTCGGCCTGGTCAGCAATGGATTTGCCCAAAGCGTGGGCCCCGGTTCCAGAGCCCTTGCGGTTGCAGTAAATACATCCTGCATCCGAGATGGTTCCGTCCCGGTTGGGACAGCCCATGCCCGCATCCAGGGTTATTTTCTGCACTCTGCATCCGAATATGCTTCTTAAATAGGTGTTTAAATCGTTATAACGATTCTGCATAAATCCGGCCCATATTGTCCAAATGCCTTGACCGGCGGAAAAACCGGTCATATGATCATATCAGAAAGTAACAGAAAATCAGATTGCAAGTAAAGTAGCATATTTGGAAATAAAAACATGACAGCCGATACAAAAACATATGATGTGATCGTGGTGGGGGCGGGCCATGCCGGATGCGAGGCGGCCCTGGCCGCTGCCCGGATGGGCTGCAGCGTGATGCTTGCCGCCATTGATCTTGACAAGATAGCCGCCATGCCCTGCAGCCCCTCCATCGGAGGCATGGCCAAGGGGCAATTGGTGCGCGAAATCGACGCCCTGGGCGGGGAAATGGCCCGGGTGACGGATCAAACCGCCATTCATTTCAGAACCTTAAACACCCGCAAGGGCCCGGCGGTTCATTCCTCCCGCACCCAGAACGACAAGGTCCGCTATCACATGGCCATGAAATCGGTGCTGGAAAATAAGGCCGGCCTGGATATCAGGCAGGTGATGGTAGAACGGCTGCTGGTTGAAGACAGCCGGGCCGCGGGAGTGGTTGATCGCACCGGATTTGTATTTTACGGCCGGACAGTTATCCTGGCAACCGGCACGTTTCTGGCCGGCAGGATATATATAGGGGATAATTCCTTTATGGCGGGCCGGGCAGGGGAATTTTCCTCGGAGGGCCTTGCAGGTGATTTAAGGTCTCTGGGCTTTTCAATGGGCAGGATGAAGACCGGGACCCCGCCCCGCCTGCATGCTGACAGCATAGACTTCTCCGCTCTCGCCCCTCAGGAGCCTGAGTCCGCGCCGCGGCCGTTTTCCCGTTTTTCAGCAGGGCTCGGCCTGCCCCAGGTTCCAAGTTTTATCGGGGCGGCCAATTCTGAAACAGTACGCATTGTTTCTGAAAACATTTCCCATTCGGCCCTTTACGGCGGGCTGATCAAGGGTATTTCAGCCCGGTACTGCCCGTCTTTTGAAGACAAGGTGGTCAAATTTCCCGACAGACATAGCCACCAGGTGATTCTGGAACCGGAAGGGCTTGATACAAAGGAAATTTATGCAAGCGGCCTTGGAAACAGCCTGCCCTTGGAGGTCCAGATCGCCATGGTCCGGACAATCCGCGGCCTGGAGGAGGCCGAAATTATGCGCCCGGCTTATGCCATTGAATACGATTACGTCAACCCGCTTCAGCTCTTGCCCACCCTGGAAACCAGGCGGGTGCGGGGCCTTTATCTTGCAGGACAGATAAACGGAACTTCCGGCTACGAGGAGGCCGCAGCCCAGGGTCTGTGGGCGGGAGTCAACGCGGCCTGCCAAATTCAGAAACGCAGGGCCTTTGTCCTGGATCGCTCACAGGCCTACATGGGCGTTATGATAGATGATCTTATAACACGGGGCACGGCGGAACCCTACAGGATGTTTACTTCCAGGGCCGAATACCGGCTCATGCTTCGCGAGGACAACGCGGATCTGCGTCTGATGGAAACCGGAAATGAGCTGGGCCTGATCACAGATGATGCGGCAAAAGAGTTAAAGGAGCGCAGAAGACAGATCGACGGGGAAGTCGAGCGGCTTAGAAATACCGTTTTGCGCCCCGGCCCCGGACTCGGCCGGTACCTGGAAAAGCGGGGCTCTTCGCCCGTAAAAACCGGCATACAGGCAGACAGGCTTCTCAAGCGAACAGAGCTTGACTATGACGTGGTGCGCCGCTTTGCGCCGCCGGCAGATCTTGCCCCCGGGGTGGTTGAACAGGTGGAGATAGCGGTCAAGTACGAAGGCTACATAAACAAGCAGTTAAAGGAAATCGAAAAGTTCAGTGAGATGGAAAATACCCGTATCCCCGAGGATTTTGATTTTAACGCGGTCCACGGGCTTTCAAACGAGCTGCGGGAGAAGCTCTGCGCGGTGCGGCCGGCGTCGCTGGGACAGGCATCCCGCATAGACGGGATGACACCGGCGGCAATGTCGGTGCTCATGGTGGCGCTAAAGGCCGGCAGCGGAAACCGGCAGAGCGGAAAACAGGCAGGCTGATCCGGATTTAGAAGTTTTTCGGCTGGTTCAAACTCCGGCCCCTTGACATGCCCCGGATACGGATTATTTTAGAAAAACAAGAATTTGAGGCGTTAAAGCTGCAGAGAGGAACCAGATTTCAAATTTCTTGAAGAAAGGTTCGATGGTTCGGGGGACATATTTAAAATTTGTCCCCCCAAGTGACGTAAGTGATTTGTATAAGGAAGCAGGCGCTAAAAATTAATATTACCTAAATCGAGCGATTTTCAAGGTTGCCGCAGATACAAGAAAGATGCAGATGAGCTATAGTGGACTATGCGAAGCTGCATCTGACGCAGTAGATGCGGCAGAATTGGAAATCCCGGAGGGTTTCAGATTTTTAAATATAAATGGGTATAATCCTTTACAAAATCATGTTTTTAAAAATCTGAAACGCTCAATTTAGGTATTAATGAGACGGTGAGATTAATATGGCCCAAAAAGATTACTATAAAATACTGGGAGTTGACAAAAATGCCTCCCAGGAGGATATAAAGAAGGCCTACCGGAAGCTGGCCATGAAGTATCATCCGGATCATTCCTCGGGATCCAAGGAAAACGAGGAAAAGTTCAAGGAAATCAGCGAGGCATACGCGGTGTTAAGCGATCCGGAAAAGCGGAAGCAGTATGATACTTATGGCGACGAGGACTTCCGGCAGCGCTACAGTCAGGAAGACATATTCAAGGATGTGGACCTCGGCGATATTCTTCGGGAATTCGGATTCGGGGGATCCTCTTTTTTCTCTTTCGGCGGCCGCGGCAAAAGCAGGCAAAAAACCCAGTTTTCCTTTGACCCTGAAAGCATGTTCGGCTTCGGCGGAACAGCCGGAGGAAGGCAGCAGCAGCAGGCAGGCACCAGGATGAAGGGCAGGGATCTGGAATACGAGTTGCCCCTTACACTGCAGGAGATCGCCACGGGCGTGACCAAAACTGTTACTGTGCAGACACCTTCGGGCGGTACCGAGGCCCTGACAGTAAAAATCCCCAAGGGTCTGATCACCGGCAAAAAGGTCAGGCTTTCCGGCAAAGGGGAGCCGAGCCCCTACGGCGGGCCTGCGGGAGATCTCTACATTCGTTCAAAAATAGCAGAAGATCCCTTATTTGAACACAAGGATTATGATCTGTATGTAAACCGTGAGATCAAGCTCACGGATGCGCTGCTTGGCACCAAAATTAACGTGCCCACTATCGGGGGCAAACAGCTGAGCATGAAAATTCCGCCCGGCACAAACCACAAGAGCAAGCTCAGGATTGCCGGTCAGGGGCTTCCTCACATGCGCGGAGGCGGAAAAGGCGACCTGTATGTGGTGGTAAATGTTAAAATGCCTGCAAAGCTTGACAAGAAACAAAAGGAACTGGTGAAGAGCCTGGCAGAAACAGGGCTGTAGAACCCCGGCTGCCGATAAAATCAAAGCCACTGAAAAAGACCGGCGGTTGTGCAAATGCGGGCACAGCGGCCGGTCTTTTTTTCGTAAGAGATTTTACACGTTTCCTTTAAAGAAGTATAAAGGGGCGGATCTTGGCAATTTTATTGACAAAAAATAAATATTTGGGTAGGGTAAATAAAAGAAGAAATATATAAATTTCACCTTTACCGTAAAAAAGTCTAATTAAATGCCTTTGCCAGAGCTTTCACCCGTCCTGAGCGAAGCGGAGATCAAGAACCGGGTTTCCGCCCTTGCACGACAGATTTCAGCCGATTATCAGGATGAGCCGCTGGTAGTAATTGGCGTATTAAAAGGCGCCTTTGTTTTTATGGCCGATCTGGTGCGGAGTTTGACCATTCCTGTGGAAATTGACTTTATAAAAGCTTCAAGCTATGGGACAAGCGATACCTCCTCGGGAGAAGTCAGGCTGTCCGAGGCTCTGGAGACGGATCTTAAAGACAGGCATGTGTTGATTGTAGAAGATATCCTTGATACCGGGCAGACAATTGAAAGGCTCACTGCCTCAATAGCCCGGTACCGGCCCAGAAGCATAAGGGTCTGTGTCTGTATTGATAAAAAGGAAAGAAGAAAAACCGATTTTGAGGCAGACTATATTTGTTTTTCAGTGGATAAAGGGTTTCTCGTGGGCTACGGGCTGGATTATGCGGAACAATACAGGTATTTGCCCGCCATATTTGCTTTAAAAAATTCAACCAGCGAGGAAGCAAAATGATCATCACCTGTGAGGCGTGCGGCACAAATTATAAAATAAAGTCAAGCCTTATCAGCCAAAACGGTTCGACGGTGAAATGTTCCAGGTGCCAGCATATTTTTGTAGCCTATCCTCCCTCCAGCAAAACAGGGAAATCCGATAAAACCAGATCAGACACAGAGGTTACTTCCGCCGATTATCCGCAGCCCGGAACCTCAACTTTTTTCGAGGACGCTGCTGAAACTGAAAAAAAGCTGGACGCCCTTTTTTCAGAAGAGCCGGAGAGCCAGCAATCCTTGTTTGAAGACCTCCCGGAGCCGGGCGGCGAAGCAGGCGGCCCGGAATCAGCGGCAGAAGAAGAAGAACCGTTTGACTTCCCGGAATACCAGTCAGATGTGGATCTCTCAGATCTTGAATACGAGCCGGAAGATGTGTTTGCAGACGAGTTTGAAAGCCCGGCAGAAGAGATAAACCTTTCGGATCTGGAATACGATGCAGACTTTGAGCTTTCAGAGCTGGAAGAAGAGCCTGCTGAGATGGCCGATCTTGAGTCTGAGCTTGGAGACCTGGAAGAAAAGCCTGCGGAATTGAAGGATCTGGAGCCTGAACCGGTCAACCTGGCGGACCTGGAGCCTGAGTCCGTCAACCTCTCGGACCTGGAGCCTGAACCAGTGAACCTGGCGGACCTGGAAACCATCCAGGCCTTGCAGACAGGGGGACAAGAGTCCCGGCCTTCATCAGAAACCACCCAGGAAACTCTCGGCGAAGAGTTTGTTTTTGATCTGGAGCGGGAGGAAGAAGAAGCCGACGCCTTGTCTTTGGGGCTTGACCAGAGCGAGCTGGAAGGCCAGCCCGGCAAAGAATCCGCCGGCTTGGGATACGAAGCAGACGCGGATCTCTCAGATCTTGAATACGAGCCGGAAGATGTGTTTGCAGACGAGTTTGAAAGCCCGGCAGAAGAGATAAACCTTTCGGATCTGGAATACGATGCAGACATCGAGCTTGCAGACCTGGAAGAAGAGCCTGTTGAGATGGCAGATCTTGAGTCTGAGCCTGGAGACCTGGAAGAAAAACCTGCGGAATTGTCGGATCTGGAGCCTGGACCAGTCAACCTGGCGGATCTGGAGGCCCCGGAGCCTGAACCTGTTGAGTTAAAACACCTGGAGTCTGAGGTTGTAGCTTTGCAAGACCTGGAATCTGAATCCGTGGAGATAAAAGACCTGGAGTCTGAACCGCTGGATCTGACAGACCTGGAAGCCGAACCGGCAGAGGCCATAGACCTGGAATCCGGGCAGGAGGTTTCAGATGAAGAAGAAGCCGACCTGTTTGATTTTGAAACCGGCGCAGAAGAAGCCGAGACGGAAAAGGAAACCACCCAGGAAGAGTTTGACCTTGATGATCTGGACTGGGAGAACTGGGATGATGAGGAAGAAAAGGAATTTGATCTCGACCTTGAAGAAATAGATTTTGACCTGGAGACGGAAAAAACAGCGGCAGGGGAATTCGGAACTGAAGAAACCCTGTTGTTTGACACTGATTTCGAAACACAGGAAGCCGGAGAAGAAACCCGGCCTGAGCCTGAAATAGAGCCTGACAAAGAAGCCCGGCCCGCAGAGCCCGAGGCCGGGGCTGAGACAGAATCCGGTGAAGAAAGCTTCGAGCTGGATCTCGACTTTGAAGAACCGGAAGAAGGAAAATCGGAAGAGGGGGAATCAGAAGAAGAAGCAGCTTACGGGCAAGGCGAAACCTTTGAGCTGGGCCTGGAAGAAGACCGCTCTTTAGAAGAAGAGGACAGGGAGGAATCTTTTGAGTTTGACCTGGGACTTGAAGAAGAGGCCGAAGCAGAAGACGTAAAGGAAGCAGGCGGTGAAGACCGCATGGAACCGGAACCGGACCTGGATTTCGAAAAGGGCCCGGAAGAACAGCCCGAAGAAAAGGCTGAGGCCGAATCCGAAGAGATAGAGCTTGAGTTCGACTTTGAGACCCCGGAAACCGGGCAGGAAAAGGCAGAGCCTGCCGGAGAAAAGCAGGAAGAATCCGGAGAAGAAGAGCTTGACCTGACAGATTTGGAAGATTTTCTGGAAGAGACAGGAGAAACCGACAGGGAGGATACCGGCAGGCAAGAGGAAGCGGAGTTTGACCTTGACCTGGAAACCGCTGCTGAAACACGGTCAACAGGCGGGGATGAAGATTTCGATATTGATCTTTCCACCATGCTTGACGAAACCTTTGAGGAGGAGCCTGAAAGCGAAAAAGATGTTTCGCTGGAGCCTGTTGAAAGTGAAAAAGAAGAACCGGAACCCGAACCTGCCATGGAGCAATACAGAGAGCCCGGGGCTGCCCGGGCGGATGAAACTCATTTCGCCGCGGTTTCTCCGCCCGGGGCAAAAGAGGCAGACACAGCCCCGCCGGAAGCCCCGGCCCCCTCACCTGCTGCGGGAAAAAAAGGGCGGGGGAAAAAGCTTCTGGCTGTAATTGCGGCAATTATCGTGCTGGGCGTGATCGGCGGCGGGGCCTACTTTTATTATATTCAACAGATTGCCCCCTCCACGGTCCAGGATGCGGGCAATGTTAACATGAATGTGTCAACCCCGGACTATGGATTTGTCAATAACGCTAACGCCGGCAGGCTTCTGGTGGTTACAGGCCGCGTCACCAACCGCTACGAGCACGCGCGCGGCAATATACTGGTCCGGGCCAACGTGCTTGACAGCGGAGGCAACCGGATCAAGCGGGCAGCGGCTTACTGCGGCAACATGTTTACTCCAAACCAGTTGAAAACGCTTGACTTGCAAAGCATCAATCAGCGGCTTTCCCGAAGCGAGGGAGAAGGGGGGGCAAACAGCAGAGTCGGGCCGAACCAGAGCATACCTTTTACAGTGGTACTGTCTGACCTGCCCGAAAACATGGCCAGCCTGAAGGTTGAGGTGGTGTCTTCAGAAAAAGTCCGGTAAAACCCGGAACATGTTTTTGGCTTGACTGAGTAAGGGCCGAGTGGTATATGAATTTTTTTTGTGGATCGCTGTGCGCGATTTAATGCCGAAAATTGTTTCCATGGCGATGTAGCTCAGTCGGTCAGAGCATGCGGCTCATATCCGCAGCGTCCGGGGTTCGAATCCCTGCATCGCCACCACCATCTAAAAGCATGCAAGCCTCTCTGTGCCGGCCCCGGAGAGGCTTCTCTGTTTAGGGGGAAATGGTTGTCTTGAAAATCACGGGATTTGAAAAAGTCGTGGAAGAACGTATCCGGGCCGCCCAGAGAAAAGGAGAATTTGACAATCTCAAGGGCTTGGGAAAACCTCTGGAACACGAGGATTTAAGCCGGATTCCCCAGGAGCTGCGCCTTGCATATAAAATCCTTAAAAATGCCGACTGCCTTCCCCCGGAAGTTGAACTGCGCAAGGAAATTATCAGGACTGAAACCCTGCTTTCCAGCCTCGAGGACGAACACCAGAGATACCGCACTCTTAAAAAGCTCAATTTTCTGATAATGAAATTAAATACCATGCGCGGCGGATCGGTGGAGCTGGAAATTCCGCAGCAGTATGAGGAGAAGGTCCTGGATCGAATTTCTGTGGGGAAAAAATCAAAGCTTTCCCCTTAAATGCAAAGAAGCGGGAACAGATGTTTAAAAACAGGCATAATGACAGCAATGTGATCAAGGGCGTTTTTATCGCCTGTTTCATATTGCTCTTCCACGTGGTGCTGCTGGCAGTGGTGGGCCTGCTGGTGATATTTTTCAGCGGGATAATAAATTACCTGCCGTGGATATTGCTTGGCGGACTGGCCCTGATAGCCGGTTGCGGCTACATTTTGCTGCGATATCTGCGGAAAAATAGCGGATCCCTGGTCAAAGTCCTCAGCCTTCCCGAATTTCAGGGCAAAAACATAGAAGTCAGTGTTCTGGGCGGCCTGGCTTCGGTAAAGATAAACGGCGAAGAAAGCAACCATAGAATGATCGGCACAGGCAGCCGGAACCATGCCGTTGGGAGCCCAGAAGATGATCAATCAACGGAAATCAGTGATCTGACCCGCTTGGCCGGGCTGCTCGAAGATGACCTGATAACCAGGGAAGAATACCAGCAGGCAAAACAGCGCCTGTTTGACCGCTGACTTCTAAGGAAATTCTTTTTTTGCGCTTTACGAAATTGCACTTTGTTGCCCTGACGGCGGTGCGGAAAAGCGG
>JAGXLE010000273.1 GCA_018334855.1 Desulfobacterales bacterium
GGGAGGCGGCAATACCATCACCGGCCAGATATGCATTGTGGACCAGGATTCGGGGGGCGGGCTTTCAGGTATTTCGGCAATGTTTTACGACGGCACCCCGATTGAATTCACAGATGACGATATCCGGCGTACTGCCCTGACTTCCAGGGACATAGACCGCCAGGATTTTGATCATTATTTTTTAAAGGAGATATCCGAAGCCCCGGCATCGGTAAGGCGCACCCTGGAAAACCGCTGGAAAATCATTGACACAGACGGCCGCCGCTACGAAATCAACCTCGATGACACAAACGTACCTCAAAAACTGGTCGAACAGATCAACAGCGGCGGCATAAACCAGGTGCTGTTTATCGGGCAGGGCACGGCAGGTGTGGCCGCAATGGCATGTGCCAACCTCATGCGCCATTACCTGGGTGATCCGTCCATGAGAATAGAATCACTCAAATCCTCGGAGCTTTCCGGCTTCATGCTCCATGATACAGACAGGCGGGATCTCTCCGATACCATTTTGATCCCCATCAGCCAGTCAGGCACAACCACCGACACCAACCGGACCGTTGACATGGTGAGAAAAAAGGGCGCATGGTCTATCTGTATTGTCAACCGGCGTGATTCCGACCTTACCTTCAAGACCGACGGGGTGGTATACACAAGCAGCGGCCGGGACATAGAGATGTCTGTGGCCTCAACAAAGGCCTTTTATTCGCAGATAATTGCAGGGGCTGTCCTTGGCCTTTATATAGCCCAGGCAACAGGACGCAGAAACCGGGCATTCGTATCAAACGAAATAAAGCAGATGATCGGGCTGCCCGAAATCATGGAGAAAGTGCTTTCCATGAAAAAACAGATCCGAAGCTCTGCCCAGCGCCTGGCCCTGCAGAGGACATACTGGGCTGCGGTCGGAAGCGGGCCCAACAAGGCGGCTGCCGATGAAATCCGGATAAAACTAAGCGAACTGTGCTATAAGACGATCTCTTCTGACTTCGTGGAAGACAAAAAACACATAGACCTTTCCTCAGAACCGCTGATTATAGTCTGTGCAGCCGGAACCCGCAGAAGCGTTATAGGAGACATTGTAAAGGACACCGCGATTTTCCGCTCCCACAAGGCGCTTCCGGTGGTAATAGCAGACGAATATGAGGACAGGTTTGAGCCCTACGCAGAAGACGTGCTCCACGTTCCTTCTGTCAGCGAACATTTCGCGCCGATTACAAACACCCTGGTGGGCCACATGTGGGGATATTACGCGGCCCTTGCAATCAATGACGGCTCGCGCTTTCTCCATGCCTTCAGGGAGGATCTCAGGCAAAGCATTGACAGTTATGCGGAAAAGGGACTTGATATTTTCGAAATCGCCCTGGAGGAATCGCTGCGGGAAAAGGTACTGCGTTTCTACCACGAATTTCGAAAGCGTCAATCAGAAAACCGGCTTCCTTCCACCCTTGCGGTACAGGAATCGACCAACCTGGTGCTGCTTTTAAAATACCTTTCCGGACGCCTGCCTATAGCCGATTTTGAACTCGATTTCGGCGTGAAGGGTACGGCCGGAAACATGTTTGACATGCTTTTTGAGTCTCTGGCAGAAGCAATAAACGCCATGGCCAGGCCTGTGGACGCAATCAAGCACCAGGCAAAAACCGTAACAGTGGGAACCAGCAGAATAGAGGAAAAAGCAGAAGGCCTGCTCTTTGATATGCTCTCTGAGATGAACTTCGGCATTGAGCACCTTACTCTTAACAACATCATGGTGTTAAAAAACATTCAGAAAGTCATCGACCGTGTAAAAGGATATACGCTCTATCGCGTATCAGGAGTCAACCTGCTGGGAGAACCTACAGACGAGACCGCCATAGAAGTAATCGACAAACAGGGCACCTCTGCGGCCCTGCCCTCCCGGGCGGAAGCCAACCAGACTCTGAAGGGGACAAAAAAAATAATAGTGCGCCAGGGCAACGTCTATCTGGGCAAGGGAAGAAAAGACAACCGAAGCATCCTGGTAATTCCGGTGATTTCAGGAGACCCGTCCAGGCCCAACATGGTGGAATACCTGGCGCTTTTAGAGGTGGGCTTTAAAATCGATACAGACCTTCAAACCAGGGCCAGGGCGCTTGGTGGAAAACATGAGCACATCAAAAACCTGGTCCAGGAAAACAATATCACATGGCGCGACGAGTTTCTTGATCTGATTGAAACCGATGAGCTCTTCGGCAGGTCGGCTGAAAAGATCGCGGAAAAAATCGTTGAAAAAGTAACGTAATCTCTCCGGACATCTCACGGGAATCTGCCTTGAAAAAACATTTACTGAAAAATACGGCCTTTACTTTCTGCAATCCTTTAAACTTCTACAGGGCTTATGTGTATGCAAAAAAGCAGCGCCATATCAGCAGAACCCGCGAGGATCCGCAACTGCGCTTTTATGCCGATGTGCTCGGCACTGATATGCTTCATTACGGATATTTTGAAAATACCGATATATCAGGTGCCGAGATCTCTTTAAGAGACATAGAAACAGCCCAGATGGCCTATGCTGAAAAAATCGCCGGGCTTGTCCCCTCGCCCGGTCTTGAAATTTTAGATGTCGGGGCGGGCATGGGAGGGCTGGGCAACCTGCTGTGTCAAA
>JAGXLE010000274.1 GCA_018334855.1 Desulfobacterales bacterium
AGGGCGGCGAAGAGGTGCGCGATATTCTCAAAAAAGCCCGGGGTGAAAAGGTTTCGGTCCTGCTTTCAGTGATCAACCTGGGCGAAATTTATTACATCGTTTCCCGCAAGCTGGGAACGGAAACCGCCCGGGCAGTGGTGGAAGATATTTCAAAACTGCCGGTGAACATGATAGATGCAGGCACGGATCGTGCCCTTGCAGCTGCGGAGATAAAAGCGCGCCATCCTCTGTCCTATGCAGATGCTTTTGCAGTGGCGGCTGCAATGGAATTTTCCGCCACCATTGTGACCGGAGATCCGGAATTCAAGGCAGTGGAATCCTATGCTTCCGTGCTCTGGCTTTGATCTGCCGATAAGCTATGTCATGATTCCAGGATGTTCAAACAGCTTTTAAAGCCAGAAATGTTCAGTTTACCAGTGAACCAGTATAATGGTAAAAAAATCCGTTCTGGTCGCTAAAGATTTTTCATCTTTTGTCCGATGTAAAGTAACTGAACAATCCGGAGAGTCCGGATTTCCGACGGAACAGGAGATGAATATGAGCGCCGGCGCATCAGGGCCGCAAGCCAGTGAAACAGGAAGTCAAAGTCCGCCCCGGCAGGAGAGCTGTTTTCCGGTTTCACCGGATATGCTCGTAATGGGTCCCCCATCATACACCATCATGACCCGGCACGTTTTTTGCAAATTTTTGTAGAAGAATATTGAGAATTTCACCGAGAGAAGCGGAAAATGAGAATATTTAACTCCAGTCTGCGTACAAAGTCGATGCTGGCGATGATCGCCGCCTTAATACTTGCCCTGGGGCCTGCGGTGTTTATCGGGTTCCAGGTTGTTGAAAAGGCCAGGGCCCATTTTGGCAGGGCGTATGCGGAAAATTTCACCCTTTTGAGCGCCCAGAAAATAGAAGCTCCCGTAACCCGGGAGCTCGCACTTTCAAAACGTTTTGCTGACTCGGTTCTCCTGCGGCAGTGGCTTGAGGACCCGGAATCGGAAAGCAGGAGATCCGTCTTTTTCCAGGAAGCCGATGGCTACCAGGAGGCCTTTCAGGGCGGCAATTATTTCCTGGTCAACCATGAAACCCGGGCCTACTACTTCAACGGCCCGGACAAGGAATACAGCCAGGAGCCCCGCTATTACCTGGACCCGGATAATTCTGACGACGAGTGGTATTTCACCACCATGAAAGATTTCGACACATTTACCATCAATGTCAATCCGGATGTGCATCTGGATAATGTCCAGGTCTGGATAGATGTCATGGTCTGGAATGAAGACAGAAAGATAGGCATGGCAGGCACGGGCCTGGAATTGACCGCTTTTTTGGAGGAGTTCATCGATGTGCAGGAGCCAGGGGTGACTCCGATGATACTGGACTCCGAGGGCCTTATCCAGGCCCATCCGGACCAGAGCCTGATTGCCTTTGGCTCAGGGGCAGAGGCTGACAAGCAGGAATCTGCTGACAAGGGCCGGTCCTCGCTGCCAAATCGTCTCTCCGGGCCGGAGCAGGCTGAAAGGCTGGAGCAGGCTATGCAGGAGGCTGAAGACAATCCAGGGCAGGTGCAGACTCTCTGGGCAGGACTGGAGGGCAAGAGACAGCTGCTGGCCCTGACCTGGCTCCCGGAGCTTGGCTGGCACGTGGTCACTGCCGTTGATCTGCATGCCGCAAATGTCCTGGAAGGGACCTGGATCAGCATGGCTGTGGCCGCCCTGGCGGTTATGCTGGCTATTCTGCTGTTTGTTTTCGGCTACGGTGTTAACAGGATCGTGCTCCGGCCTTTAAACAGGCTGCACCGCTCAGCCACTGCCCTTGCAGGCGGTGATTATGACGTTTCCCTCCCGCCTGCGGGAAAGGACGAAATCGGGGACCTTAGCCGCGCCTTTTCCGCCATGGTTGACCAGGTAAAGGCTTATACCAGGAACCTGGAGGAAAAGGTAAGCGAGAGAACAAAAGAGATAGAAGATCAGTCCGTGCTCCTCAGGCAGGCCAGGGACGAGGCAGAAGAGGCAAGCAGGGAAAAAACCGAAATCCTTGACAAGGTAATGGAGAGCATTCATTACGCCCAAACCATCCAGCAGGCTATTCTGACAGGAGAGGAGCATTTAAGGCGCATTATCCCTGAAAGCTTTGTCCTATGGGAACCCAAGGATGTTATCAGCGGCGACATGGTATGGAGCAAAACTTATGATGACGGTTTTGCCCTTGCTGTTATGGATTGTACGGGACACGGGGTTCCGGGAGGTGTGATGACCATGGCCGCGGTGTCATCGCTGGACAGGGCGGCAAGCGATATCGGCGAAAAGCATCCCGGCGAGATTCTCTGTGAGGTAAGCCGGGTTGTACAGGCGATGCTTTCCAGCCAGGAAAACACCGGGTTTTCTGAAGACGGTTTGGACATGGGGCTGTGCGTTTACAGCCGGAGCGAAAAGACCCTGTATTTTGCGGGAAGCCGTATTACCCTGTTTTATGAAGGAGAAGACGGGTTAGCCGAGATAACCGGAGACAGACAAAGCCTGGGCTACTGCTCCTCTGATCCCGACTTTCCGTTTCAGTCCCATGCAGTCAGTATAGATGAACCCACAATGTTTTATCTTGCAACAGACGGCATAATTTCTTCCT
>JAGXLE010000275.1 GCA_018334855.1 Desulfobacterales bacterium
GGTTGCCCAGCCCCCCGATAACAGATACCAGTATGGCGGTGTTCATGTAGAGCCACCCCATCTGCGGTTCCACCGACCAGACCGGGGCTATGATAAGCGTGCCGATGATAACCGGGACAAGCACCAGAAGCATCGTGAAATAATAGAGTCCTTCTATGTTGATTCCAACGATTTTGGATTCGTATATCCCCTGTGATAAGGCCCTGATTCCCATCCCTATACGGGTCTTTAAGAAAAACAGTATGAACAGGCCAGTGAGCGCAAGGGCGATAATCCCGCCCGCTATAAACTGGGTGGGCATAAATACCCGATGGATTTGGGTGGAGCCCTCCACAATGGTGCTGGGCACGTAGACGCCCGCCTGGGGTGGATAGAAGTAATTGCATATTTTTTCCACTATCAGGGCGACCAGCAGAAGGCCAGTGAACAGGATCTCTTCACGTTCAAAATAGGGTCTTATCAGCCCCCTGTAGAGAATCAGTCCCAGGGCGAACTGAACGAGCACCATGCCGGCGATCGCCCAGCCCACGGGCAGGCCGGCTTCTTCCATAAACGCCCAGGTAACATAAACGGTCAGGGGAAAGATGTAGGCATATCCCAGATGAAAGATCCGAAGCACTCCGCAGATGATGGAAAAACCCATGGCCACCAGCAGGTAGATGGCCCCCATGCATAAGCCGTAGATAATGATGTTCTCTAATGCCCACATGCGCTTTTGCTCCTTTGACGGGGTTTAAAGCCTCATGAAAAACACTATTACAGCCGTGAACGCATATCAAAAATTCGAATTACGTTTTGAGCCGGGCGCATAAATTTTGTTGTTTGGTTATGTTAAAAAAACCGTGTTATTTTTAATTGAAAGTTGCCGGTATGAAATCTGTGGTACTGCTGGCGCAGGTATAGTGAGAACAGATGTGGTTTTGAGCTCTGATAGCGAGATTTACCGGGTTTTGGTTTTTTACGCAAAACAGCCAGATAAATATTTCAGTCCTTAAAGCTCCTCGATATTGTAAACAGTTTATATTTTTATTTTATAATACTTTATTAAGATATTGCAAGGCTAAATTTTTATTTCTTCTCCCCTCCTACATCCGCAAAAATTCCGGCAGGGGATGGCGGGTTGTAAAGCCGGCTTCGATCCGTGCGATAACCTCTTCTTTTTGTTCAGGGAATTTATAGCCTTCATAGTCATGGGAAAGCATAAGCCCGCCCTCCGGGCCCCGCCAGTAATTGCCTGCATGATCAAAGCATACCCTGGAGGTGACATCGAGTTCTTCCATGGTCAGTTTGAGTTCTTTTAGCTGTTCCTGCGGATCAGATAGCAAAAAGCTGCCGTCCTGGTAAGCTTCGTGCATGGGTGTGCCCGGAAGCGGGCGAAACGGTCTGGACCGGATGTAATGCGGGTTTATGGCGCTTAAAACCCGGGCGGTTTCCCTGGCGTGGCTTTCCCATCGCTCTTTTCCGGCCAGTCCCGGCATCCAGTATTCAGAAACCTGGAAACCCGCATCCACCGCCTTGCGTCCGCCTTCAATATGGCCCCGGGAGTCCACGCCCTTTCTTACCTTTTTTAAGAGTTCGTCATCACCGCTTTCAAGTCCGATGTGCAGCCTGTCCAGTCCGGCCCTTCGTATGGCGGCGAGTTCTTCGGTTTTTTTACGTGCAAGGGTTCTTGAGCGCGCATAAGTGGTCACCCGCTCGATTGAAGGAAATTTTTCACGCAGATATTCAAGGGCCTTTACAAGATCGGGGGTTTTCATTATCAGTGAGTTTGCATCCTGCAGAAACGCGGTCTTTCCGCCCGCAATCAGCCAGTGAAACAGCATTACAAAACCCTGATGGTAACTGAATTCCGGGTGTTTCCCCAGAAATTTTGCAGCTGCGTTTCTGTCTATGCTTCCCCGGCTTCCAGAAAGCCCGGAAAGTTCGTCCCGGATGGAGGCCATTGCGTCAATATCTGCCTTTATTTCTTCTACAGGCCGTATTTCGAATTTTTCGGTCTTATACATGGCGCAGAACGCGCACTTGTTCCACGGGCAGTTGCGGGTGAACCGCAAAAGCAGGGAATTGCTGCCGCCTTCGCTGGGCGGTCTGTACATTCCGGTTTCAAACAAATTAACCTGTTCTTTTGCGTGCATTTTATAAATCCTTAAAAATCATTCGCTTCCGTGCTGCTTTCGCAGCTCTTTTTTGTCCAGCTTGCCAACGCTTGTCTTGGCGATTTCATCCACGAATTTAACGCGTTTGGGTATCCCGTACTTGGGGATTACACCCCGGCCGACAAACTGTGCATAATGATCCCTGATTTCGTCCTCTGTTACTTTGCCTTTGTATTGCTCCTTTAACATAATCAGGGCCATGGGGGTCTCGCCCCATTTTTCATCAGGGATCCCGATTACCGCGGCTTCGCTTACGGCCTCGTGCCGGCTTACAATGTCTTCGAGCTCCAGGGAGGAGACCCATTCTCCGCCGGTTTTGATAACATCTTTTAACCGGTCTGTAATCTGAAGATATCCTTCTTTATCTATGAATCCGATATCCCCTGTATGAAGCCATCGGTTTGCCCAGAGTTCTTCGCTTTTTTTCGGATCCTTGATGTATCCCTGCGTAAGCCAAGG
>JAGXLE010000276.1 GCA_018334855.1 Desulfobacterales bacterium
GAACGAATAAACCCGTTACTGCATACGATGTAGAATTGATTAAAAAAGACGGATCCAGGGTCATTCACGAAATATCGGTATCTTTGATAAAAAATAACATTGGTGAAACAGTCGGTTTCCGCGGCATTGCACGCGACATAACAGAACGCAGACAGATGGAAGAACAACTCCGCCAGTCCGAGGAAAGATACCGCACCATCATTGAGCAGATGGAAGACGGCTATTTTGAAACAGACCTTGAAGGCAATTTCACCTTTGTAAATGAAGCCGAGTGCCGCAATCTCGGCTATACTCGGGACGAACTTCTCGGCATGACCCGGCATCAGTATGCAGATGAAAAAAACGCGCAAATCCTGTTTGACCTTTTTTTTGGCGTCTATAATACAGGAAATCCTGTAAAGGCGCATGAAATCGAAATCATCAAAAAAGACGGCACTGTCTCCTACAATGAAATCTCGGTTGCTCTGATAAGGGATGAAAAAGGCGAACCGGTGGGTTTCAGGGGAATAGCACGCGATGTAACCGAACGGAAAAAACAGGAAGAAAAAATTCAATACATGGCAACACACGACGACCTTACCGGTCTGCCCAACCGCCTGATGTTCAGCCAGCTTTTAAATCATGCCATTTTGAGCGCAAAACGCAATGACCGGAAACTGGCCGTATTTTTTATTGATCTTGACCGTTTCAAGATTATTAACGATTCTCTCGGCCATGAAGCAGGCGACCAGCTTCTCCAGGAAATTGCCGGCCGTTTCTGCCATGCCCTGCGCGGCATGGACGTAGTCGCCCGTCTGGGCGGGGACGAATTTGTTGTCATGATCGAAGAAATAGAAAGTCAGTCTGCGGCGGCTACCGTGGCTTACAAACTTCTGTCTGCGGCAATAAAACCTGTTACGATCATGTCTCAGGAATGCCGCGTCACGGCCAGTATCGGCATAAGCATTTATCCCGAGCACGGTGAAGATGAACAAACCCTGATAAAACATGCCGATATTGCAATGTATTTTGCCAAGGAAGAAGGCAAGAACAATTATCAGTTTTATTCAAAAGAACTTAAGATCAAGTCTGTTGAAAAACTTTCCATTGAAACGCAACTTCGTTTTGCCCTGGAACGAGAAGAACTATCGCTTGCCTATCAGGCCAAGCTGGATTTTAAAACAAATGCGATTACCGGGGTGGAGGCGCTCTTGCGCTGGAACAATCCTCTTCTCGGTGAAATAACACCGACACAGTTCATTCCGGTAGCCGAAGAAACCGGGCTTATTGTTCCTATCGGCCGTTGGGTCATGAAAACCGCGTGCGCCCAGAATGTTGCCTGGCAAAAGCAGGGACTTGCTCCAGTGAGCATGGCTGTAAACTTATCCTACCGTCAGCTCGTTGATGAAAATCTGATTGAAGACATTAAAACAGCCCTGGAGGAGTCGGGTCTTGCACCCGAGCTTTTAGAGCTGGAAATCACGGAAAGCATGGTGATGCATAACCCGGCACGAATGATTGCCATCCTGGCTGAGATAAAGAGCCTGGGAGTTCATTTGGCTATCGATGATTTCGGTACCGGCTATTCATCCCTGGCCCAGATTAAAAATTTTCCGGTCGACACCCTGAAAGTGGACCGTTCCTTTGTCCGCAATCTTCCGGAATTTTCGGAAGACAAGGCGATTGCCGAAGCAATACTTTCCATGGGCAAAACCCTTAGCCTGAGGGTGGTGGCAGAAGGCGTGGAAACAAAAGAACAAATGACCTATCTGCGCGAACACTCCTGCGATGAAATGCAGGGATTTTATTTCAGCAGACCCATTGCCCCGGATAAATTTGCCGAATTATTAAACAGGCATATCGCCTTTCCCCCGGATAAATAATTTTGTGATTCCTTCATTTTATTTTTTTTGCTGCTTTGATAAAATCCACGCACGCAACTGGAAATATCATAAATTCTTTCTGATTAATCTCTGAACAGAACCTGAAAAGGAGTGCGAGTTTATGGAGTGCAACCAGGACAAAAATCTTCAATACTGCAACTGCACCTATGAACCCTGCGATCGAAAGGGAATATGCTGCGAATGCATTCATCATCATTTAAAAAGCAGGCAGCTGCCCGGATGCTGTTTTCCGGCCGACGCGGAAGCCACCTATGACAGGTCTTTCGGCCATTTCGCAAAGCTCGTCGAGCAGGGAAAAGTATGAAGCCGTAGGGAAAAAATCAGGAAGACGGCACTAATGAAGGTATTGTCAAATCAATGCAGCATGATTATTTTAAATGGTAAATCCCATAATTTGTGAGTTTACCACCTGCTTAAATCCGGCAAAGGAAATAAATAAAATGGAAAAATATCGCAACATCCTGCTGGTTTACCCGAAGGTTCCGGACAACACCTACTGGAGCTACAAGCACGCCCTTAAATTTGTAAAGAAAAAAAGCGTGATGCCGCCGCTGGGCCTTGCCACCATTGCAGCCCATTTTCCGCAAGACTGCGAGCTGAAACTCGTGGATCTAAATGTAGCCTCACTTGAGGACAAATGGCTCGACTGGGCCGATGCGGTATTTATATCCGCCATGATCGTGCAGAAGCAGTCCATGGAAGAAGTGGTCAGCCGTTCCC
>JAGXLE010000277.1 GCA_018334855.1 Desulfobacterales bacterium
ATCAAGCGTTCCGGATATTTCAAAAATAGCGCTTTGCCAGAGCAGAAGATTTCTCAGCCTAGATATCACGTGGGACTCGTTTTCCGCGGGCTCGGGGCCCAGCCTGTTAAGAGCAGCAGACAGGTTAAGTGCTGCGGCGGCTGATACAGTTTTGTGGGCTTTTCCTTCGGTTATCAGCATCAGGGTGTGCAGGTGATTCAGTTTGCCTGATATGGGCAGGGGGGCTGGTTCGGCTTCACACCATGAAAGATGATCCAGGTATTTGGAGATGCTGATCCGTCCTGATAAGGCCAGGGCAAACAGATCGTTTTCCATCCCCCACCTGTCTATTTCAGGCAGGATGCGATTCTGTGTCATCTCCCCCAGGCGCTCAAGGTTGCCATGGTCCATGTACATGACCCTGTAGAATCCCGACTGCAGGTCATTTATTTTATAGGCTTCTACATCATCGTCAAGTTCAAGCCGGCACTCTTTGGTATCAAAGATAAAGGTCTTTTCCCGGCTTTCTCCATTTTCGCCGTAAAGCCGGATGCTTAAAGGGATCGGCCATATCTGTGTTTCCGGGGAGCCGGACGGCAGATAGGAGAATCTCTGCTGGGAGAGCAGAAGCGTATTTTGCCTGCGTTCTGCGCATACAAGAGGGTGCCCGGCAAGGGTTATCCATTGCCGCATTATATGTTCTATGGGTTTACCTGATTTTTCTTCCATGGCAGTCCAGAGATCATTGCTTGATGCGCATCCGTAGGCGTGTTTTTCAAGGAAACTGTTCAATGAAGTCCTAAAACCCTCATCTCCGACATAATTTTTTATCTGTCGCAGAATGCTGCCACCCTTGCTGTATATAACAGGCGCAGTGGAACTGTTTATAACCACATGATCGCCCCCCCTGATCTCAATGGCGCTTGTATCGGTAAGCCCGTCGCGGCTCAAAGCAGAGCCGGTCTGGGATTCAAGAAATTCGTCCCATGTCTGCCAGTCTGGATGATGGGAATCCACAACCTCATAGCCGAAAAAGGTGGCAAAGCTTTCATTGAGCCACAAATATTTCCAGTCCGCCGGCGTGACCAGATTGCCGAACCACTGGTGCACTATTTCATGAGCTATTACTTCGCAGATTCTTTCCTCGCCTTCCGCGGAAGTATATCCCGGCTCATGGCGCACAAGGTTTTCCCTGAATGTTATGGCGCCCCAGTTCTCCATTGCGCCGAATGCAAAGTCGGGTACTGCTATCAGGTCGAGTTTGGGCAAAGGATAGGGGATGCGGAAATATTGTTCGCAGTAATGCAGGGCCTTTCGTGCAAAGGAAAGGCTGTAGTGAACCCCGCTTTCCATGCCTGTCGCAGCAGCCGCCCTGACCCGCCTATCTAATTCGTCGGTGACAAGGCTGAAACTGCCTATTGCGAAAAACACCAGGTAAGTGGACATGGGCGGGGTCTTCTGAAAAAATACCTGTTTTTTGCCGTCCCGGTGTGCGGTCTCAGAGTCGACCGGCATATTACTCACGGCCGTGAGATTTTTTTCTATTACAAGGTTTAGTTCAAATTCAGCCTTGAACCGGGGATGATCCATGCACGGAAATGCCCGCCTGGCATCGCTTTCCTGGAACTGGGTTACGGCTATGGTTTCTGCGCCTTCTTCGGTTTTAACAATGCTTCTGTAAAATCCGGCCATTTTGTCATTTATTCTGCCGTAGTAATGGATCCGGATTTCGATTTTGCCTTCCGTCTTGCCGGGCAGATGTATTTCAAGGGTCTCTGCATCCGGTTTTACCGTAAATCCGGAGGTGACCCAGTCGTTTTGCGATTTGTATTCGCAGCGCATGACCGCGAGTTCCAGGGAGTTTAGCTCAATTTTGGTGGTCGGATTTTGCGCTTTTAGGATCAGCTCGGCGCTGCCTTTAAAATCCCCCCGCTCAAGGGCCGGCTCTATGGTTATCCGGTACGATACCGGATATATGTAATTTCCCGCGTGGGGCATCTAAAAACCTCCTTTTGACAGTAGATTATCCGGGTCTTTGGTACAGCCCTGCCGGATATTGTGTAATGCCCCTAAAATGAACACGTATCAGGCATGGATGCAAGTTTTTTCTTGGATTTTGGAAAAAATGAGACTATAAGCTTGCATATTTATGATAAAGACCGATAATAAGATTATGAGCATGGGTGTTTTTGTTGAAAATTGATTTGTTTTATAAAAAATTGTTTATAAAAGGGCGCGGAGATGGAAGAAGCAAAAAAAGTAAAAAGGGAGATAATGGTTTCCCCCCTGGAGGCCGAACTCGTGGGTGCTGTTCTTAGGCTTTCGCCTGAACAGCAGAGAGAGCTGCTTGCCGAATTAAAGAGCAGTCGGGCAAGCGCCAGGAGAAAGTTTTCCAGGCGCCCTTACCGGGATGTGGTTCAGTTTACGGCAAAAGGGAAGCTTTTTAACGGATTTTTCAAAAACGTAAGTGACAGCGGAGCTTATGTGGAGACCATGAAGTCGGATCTGCATCATCTTGGGCCGGGCGAAAAGGTCATCATGTCCTTTGAGCACCCCTACAACAACAGGTACATCAAGCGTACCGGGGAGATCGCCAGAACCGGTCCCGACGGCATA
>JAGXLE010000278.1 GCA_018334855.1 Desulfobacterales bacterium
CGGAAGCGATCAACGCATGACCACACTCGCCGCAGAACTTGTCCCCCGGCGTGTTTTCACACCCGCATGCAGGACAGACAGGGACAAGTTTTCCGCCGCATTCCCGGCAGAATTTCCGGGATACCGGATTTTCAGTCTGGCAGTTCGGGCACTGCATGGCATGATCTCTTATAGGTATGTCTGACTTGCCCGGCAACAGCCTGTCAATCGATGTACCGGCACCCTTACAGTACGGCGCTTACCAGACAATGTGCGAAAATTTACACCGGAACAAAATCCAGACCGCAGGTCCCTTTGGGTTGGAAGAAGCACAGTTTGTGCGAAAGGGTGTGTTACCATGGCAGCCCCGGGCAGGTTGAAAGCTTACCAATGGATCAGATAAAAATGCCGCACTCCATTATTAAATGGCAGTCCGGCTGTCTTGAAACCAAATCGAGGGTAAAACTGTTACCGAAAAGACCCGTGACTTTCCGTCCCAATATTAAAATTGGCTTGTCTTTATCATAATATATCTATGCACTAAAAAAGCCTATCTGTCAAATTTTTATGCATGGGTTATAAACGGAATGAGAAACAGCCCCCTCCGGCAATGGAGGGGGCTTACAAAAATCATCAAACCGATCAGGCAAGCTTTTTCCCTGCACCCGGGCCGGGAGAGACCCCGTAGATCTCCTCGATCTGCAGAACCACCACTCCTTTGGATTTCAGCGGCTGTCCGGCCTTGTTTCCCAGCTCCTCGATCCATTTGGCGGTCTCTTCATAGCGCTGACCCGAAGTTTCAATCGTGATTGTGCCTTTTAACTGGTAGCCTTCGTGGCCTTCCCAGAAAGTCACCGCCACACTGGGATTTGACTTCATGTTAGCCAGGGTCTTGTTCAAAAACTGGTCCGATATCAGGATAGTTTCATCATCAATGATCTTTTTTGCCCCCACCGGCACCGCGTTGGGCGTACCGTCCGCGGTCGCCGTGGCCAGCACAACTGCGGGGACTTTTTCAAACAAATTTTTCATCCGCTCTGTCATCTGTGCCATTGCTTTCTTCTCCTTTCCTGGATTTTCCGCATAAATTTAAAAAAAAACGTAAAACATTCCATAAAGCATATAGTAAAAAAACAATAAACGTGCCGCGAACAGATGTCAAACTGTAAAAGCCCGGGTGAAAAAGGCCTGCGCAAATTAACATGACTGCTGCCATTGAATAAGCAAGCTGCCTGTGATAAAAACATTATACAAAGTGGACAGTAAAAGATCTTCAATTTCAGGTAAACAATGACAATGACAGATAAACGCCACCGGAATGAAAATTTCAGCCATATCAGCGAAGTGCTTTCAAGTGTTGTTGCCCGGGTCAGGCGGGAATCTGATTCTGAGCTTTCGCGTATACAGCAGATATGGCTGCAGGTGCTTGACCCGGTGATAACGGAAAACAGCCGGCCGGTGGCCCTGAAAAACGACATCCTGCTGGTGCACGTGGCAAGTTCGACCGTGACACAACAGCTTCGCTTTTTAACCAGCGATATTATTGAACAGCTAAACCGAACGCTCGGAAAGGACAGAATCGGCAAAATTCAGTACAAGGTGGGACCTGTTTCTTCGCCAAACTACAAATGAACCAATTCACACATGATACGTTCTTCCACGGCCGCATTTCCTTAAAGCAGCCGTCATATGGATACCGCTTTTCCGTTGACGCGGTGATTCTCGGCAACTTGGCAGGAGTAAAACCGGGTGAGCGCGTCTTAGACCTTGGGACCGGCTGCGGGGTGATACCGCTTATAATGTGCTACCGGCAACCGGAAATAGGCCGGATCTTTGGAGTGGAGATCCAGCCGGAACTGGCAGAAACCGCCGTCTTCAATGCGCAGGAAAACCGCATGCACCACCTGATCACAATCCTGGAAAAGGATTTAAAATCCATGACCCCGGCAGATACCGGGGGAACAGTGGATGCCGTGGTGTGCAATCCCCCGCATTTTGCCCCCAACTCCGGGCGCATCAACCCGGATTCCCAGAAGGCCGTTGCACGCCACGAAATAGCTGTCACCCTTTCCGACCTGACAGCGGCCGCCTCCAGGATGCTTGCCCCCGGGGGGCAGATGATTGTAATTTATCCCAGCAAACGGCTCGCGGATCTGCTTGGCGCAATGAGAAAGGAGCACATTGAACCCAAGCATCTGCGGATGATCCACCCCGCGCCAGGCGCAGAGGCTCAGCGGGTGCTGGTGCACGGCACCAGGGGGAAGCCGCCCGGCATTAAGGTTGCCCCGCCTCTTTATGTCAGGCGAAATGCCCGGGATTACTCAGACGAACTCGAGGCCATGTTTGCCCCCTGATAAGGACTTGGCGACAAAAGCGCCCGCAATTTATATTTTACACAGACAGATTGCGAAAGCGGGTAAGTTTGCCATCTGACACCCACAGATAAAAATTTTTCATCTATACTATCCTTCCTGCTGTTCTGCTGCCTTGATATTTATACCTAAATTGAGGTGATAGTTTAGCTTACGGACTCTGCCAACGGATCGACCGTAGCAAGGTAATTGCGGGACCCGGCAGCCAGCAATTTCCGGTAGGCCTTATTTCT
>JAGXLE010000279.1 GCA_018334855.1 Desulfobacterales bacterium
ATAAAATGCGCCCGGGTAGTATGACAGCGGGTGCAGACAAAATCGGCACCTTCTTCTGACATGTGCACGTCGAGCTCTTTGGGGGGATCATAAAGAGACGAATCAAGATCACCATGCTTTACGCCGTCTCCCCCGCCACCGTAAAAATGACAGGTCCCGCAGTTTTTACGCGCCGGACGGGAGACCGACTGTGCGACCTTATTCCAGTCGGGGGGATAAAAGGTCTTTCCGCCGAACTTCCTGGGTTCTGAAACCGGACGGCCTGCGCCCGCCGGAAATTTCTTATACGTGCCCGTCTGCTCATGGCAGACAAGGCAGTCAATGTTTTTGTGGTTTGAAAAATCGAATGATTCGTCTTTCCAGCCGTATCCGGCATGGCATGATGTGCAACGAGCCTCGTTGCCCCGGATGTTGACTCAGAAGTTGTTTAAAGTCACACCCCCTTTACCCATCTTTCCGCTGGGATCGGCCGGGCAGATCCAGGTCCAGTGAATGGTTTCGCCCACCTGCTCGCCTGCCTTGTTATGGCAGGAAAGGCAGGCTTTGGTGACCTGCGGACCGGAATTAAAATCCTGCTGAAGCTTTTCAAAATCCTCATGATCGGCGGTGTTCCACCGCTCGGGCTGCGAGGCAGCCTTTCTTGCTTCACTTGCGCCGTAGCCCTTGTCCTGGCTTTCGGCCTCCACGGCGGCAAAAGACAATCCCGGCAAAACCATCAGGCCGGCCACAACAAGACATAAAATAATACCCTGTTTGTATGGAAACCGCATAAATTCACTCCTCCCCAATTTTTGAATTATGCACGTTATTTAACTTAAAATAATATTCCTGATCAGAACCTTCTGCAACTTTTGCAACAAATTTTTTTAAATATGATGTGATGGTTTCATAAAAAGCCTTTCACCAGGCGCGCGGGGAAAATTTTTTTATGAATCTGTTATTATTTGACAATCAGTTTATGATATTTTTTTTGATATAGTTTAAACTCTCAGGTAAGATAAAAACCCATGTACACGTTAATAGATACACATACCCATCTGTATGACAAAAGCTTTGACAGCGACCGGGACGAAGTGATCCGGAGGGCGCTTTGCGCAGGCGTAAAGCGCATTATCACGGTAAGCGAAAACATGGAAGACGGCAGGCGCAACCTTGAACTGGCAGACAGGCATCCCGAACTGCTGGCTGCGGCCGGGTTGTATCCTGTTTATGCCGATCCTGCCGCTGCCGGGGAGATGATCGAATTTATCCGTAAAAACAGGGATCGCCTGGCAGCCATAGGCGAAGTGGGGCTCGATTACCGTAAAGCCGAAGATCCGGAAGAAAGAGATACCCAACAGAATATACTTAAACAGTTTGTAGCCCTTTCCCTCGAGCTTGACCTTCCGCTAAATGTGCACTCCCGCTCTGCAGGCCGTCACGTGGTAGCGCTTTTGCTTGAAAAAGGGGCGAAAAAGGTTCAGCTCCATGCCTTTGACGGCAAGGCCGGCGCAGCCTTTCCGGCCGTTGAAGCAGGTTTTTTCTTCTCTATCCCGCCATCGGTGGTGCGCTCCCGGCAGAAGCAGAAACTTGTAAGGCAGCTTCCGCTTTCCTCCATTCTTGTGGAAACAGACAGCCCGGTGCTCGGCCCTGACCCGGAAAAACGAAACGAGCCGGCCAACTGCACAGCCGCGCTTGAAATGATTGCCTCCCTGAAAAACATAGACCCGAAACAGGCTGCCGAAACTATTTATGAAAACACCCTCAGACTCTACGGCAGCATCTAAAAAATAAAAAAGGGGGACAGATCTATTCTTCCGCCTCCAAAAATAGATCTGTCCTCTTTTTTGGAGTGCCGGCCAGGAAAAAAAAGACAATGGAAACGATGTAGGCTGCCACAAACAGGTACAGGGCATATCGGTAATTGCCTGTATAGTCATAAACAAAACCGGAGGCGTAGGTGCCGAGCGCCCCGCCCAGGGAATTGGCAATCCAGAGTACACCCAGCAAAACACCGTAGGAAAGCAGGCCCCAGAAATGACCCACCACCAGCGGCAGCAGCACGATCACCCCGCCCATGGAAAAACCGAAACAAACAGCATACACCCATACCATAAACGGGGTCTGGGTGTAGAGCAAAAGCAGCACGGACAGCGCCTGAAGCCCGAAGCTGAGCAGAACCGCGTATCGAAACGGCCAGATATCGGATATCCGGCCGAAGCTCAGCTTGCCCAGGCCTCCCACGCCTGCTGTTACTCCAAGGGCGGCCGCAGCAGCAGCCTGGGAAGCACCTGTGTCCATTATCAGGGGAACTTGGTGTTGTAAAACCCCCATCTGGGCCATCGGAGTAAGAAAAAAGGAAACAAAAATACACCAGAACGCACGGCTGCGAAAAGCCTCCTCTGCCGTCCATCCGGGAGCAACAATATCTTGCTGCACTCCATCCGGACAGTCCTGCTCGTCTTTGCAGAAATCTCCGTCCGGTAAAAGACCTGCATCCTGAGGCCTGTCCCGAATTACAAGGAAGGTAACCGGAAGGGCAATTATCCACACCATCAATCCAATGATGACAAAAGCCGCCTTCCAGCCGAGATTAACTGTAAC
>JAGXLE010000037.1 GCA_018334855.1 Desulfobacterales bacterium
AGACGCAATGCGGAATTGGGCTTCTTGGGTGTAGCGGTATAAACCCGGACGCAAACACCGCGCTTCTGCGGTGAAGCTTTGAGCGCGGGCGTGGTCTTTTTCTTTTCAATCTTCTTGCGGCCCTTGCGAACCATTTGATTAATCGTCGGCATGATTTCCCCTGTACTGTCTCATACACATATTCTGCGTTTTCCGCAGACGCGGCAAGTTAAAATATAACATCATACTTACCATTGTCTGCCCTGTCAAGCATTTTTCTATCTCCGCAGCCACTTTATTCATTGAGATCCTGCTCCGCAGGCCAGGCTTTTCCATCCTAATATTCAGCCGCTATATCCGGCCTGGCATATTCACTGCGGCCGGTGCCGGCCGGAATAAGCCGGCCCATGATCACGTTTTCCTTCAATCCGCGCAGGGCATCATAGGACCCTGCTATACTTGCATCTGTCAGCACCTTGGTGGTCTCCTGGAAAGATGCCGCGGAGATAAAGCTTTCCGTGGACAGCGAGGCCTTGGTTATGCCGAGAATCAGAGGCTCGCCCACGGCAGGGGTACCTCCCTCTTCTGCCACCTTCTGGTTGGCCTCCTCGAATTGAACCTTGTCCACATGCTCTTCGGGAATAAAATCGGTGTCTCCGACCGACTTGATCTTTACCCTTCGCATCATCTGGCGCACGACAACCTCTATATGCTTGTCATTGATTCGCACGCCCTGGAGACGGTAGACCTCCTGGACCCCGTTTAACAGGTAACGCGCAAGCTCAACTTCGCCCTTGATGCTCAGGATATCCTGCGGATTGGGGCTTCCGCTTGTCAGGAGTTCGCCCGCCTTGACATAATCGCCGTCATAGACGCTGATATGCCGTCCGCGCGGAATAAGATATTCCTTTTTCTCGCCGGCGTCAACGGGCGTTACCGTTACTTTCTGCTTGCCCTTCTTGGTGGACTTGGCAATGTTGACAAATCCGTCGATTTCCGAAAGGACCGCGGCCTCCTTGGGCTTGCGGACCTCGAAGAGTTCGGCCACGCGCGGCAGACCTCCGGTGATATCCTTTGTCTTTGTGGTCTCCCTTGGGATCTTGCCGATAATATCGCCCGCCCGCACATGATCGTTTTCTTCGACCATGATGATGGTATTAACTGGCAGGACATACCTTGCCGGACCCGAACCCGATATGTTGGCTGTTTTTCCCTCCTTATCCTTGATCGAAATTCTGGGTCTGACATCCATGCCCTTGGCCTCGACCACGGTCAGGCTCGATTTGCCGGTTACCGGGTCCACCCTCTCCTGCAGGGTTCTTCCGATCACCAGGTCTCCGAACTTCACCTTGCCCTCCACCGCAGTGATAATCGGGGTGGTAAAGGGATCCCAGGAGGCCAGCAGTTCGCCCGGCTTGACCCGCTGGCCGTCTTCGACCAGTATGTCCGCACCGTAAATCACCGGGAAGCGCTCAAGTTCGCGTCCCGTATCAGAAACGATAGTAAATTCCCCTCCGCGCCGGTTCATGACAATCTTTCGGTTTTCGGCATTTACTGCTACATTTAAATTGCTGTATTTAACCGTACCTTCAACCCTTGCGCGGATTTCGGCTTCCTCAACCCGCCGGCTTGCAGTACCGCCGATATGAAAGGTTCTCATGGTCAGCTGGGTGCCCGGCTCGCCGATGGACTGGGCGGCCATAATACCCACTGTCTGGCCTATCTCCACGAATCCGCCGTGGGCAAGGTCCCGGCCGTAACACATGGCACACACGCCAAAACCCGAGCGGCAGGTAAGAACCGAGCGGATTTTAACACTGGTCACACCAGCCTCGCTGATACGCGCGACACCGGACTCGTCAATTTCCTGGCCTGCAGAAATAAGCACTTCGTCTGTAAAGGGATCCTGGACGTCTTCAAGAGCAATGCGCCCCAGCACCCTTTCTTCCAGCGGCTGTATCACTTCGCCGCCTTCGAGAAGGGCTTCAACCTCAATGCCCATCACGGTGCCGCAGTCATGCTCGTTAATGGCGCAGTCCTGGGACACGTCTGCCAGCCGCCTTGTCAAATATCCGGAGTTGGCCGTCTTAAGGGCGGTGTCAGCCAGCCCCTTTCTGGCGCCGTGAGTTGAAATAAAGTACTGGAGCACCGAAAGGCCTTCCCGGAAATTTGCCGTAATGGGCGTTTCAATAATCTCGCCCGACGGCTTTGCCATAAGTCCACGCATGCCCGCGAGCTGGCGCATCTGGTCGCGGCTTCCCCGGGCGCCCGAATCGGCCATCATGAATATAGGATTGATGGTTTCGCCTCCGGTTTTGGCGCTCATGTCCTTTAACCGCTTGTCGGTAGCCCTGGCGGCTTCATCCCGGAGATCGGCCATGACATATGGCTTTTCCATGGCATCCATCATGTTATTGGCAATCTCTTCGGTCGCCTTGGCCCAGATGTCGACCACCTTGTTGTATTTTTCCCCCTGGGTGATTAATCCCTCGGTGTACTGGTGGTTGATCTCTGCCACCTCTTTTTCCGCGCGCCCCATGACATCCCACTTGCTTTCCGGAATGATCATGGCGTCAATGGAGATAGACAGGCCGCCGGTTGTGGAATAGGCGTACCCGATGTCTTTTAGCCGGTCCGAGAGAATCACCGTGGCCTTGGGACCGTTGTGCCGGTAAGTATAGTCGACCAGGTCGGCCAGGGCCTTTTTGTTTAACACCTTGTTGATCATGTCAAAGGGGATTTCCGGACGTTTTTCTATTACCTGAAATATATGGTACTTGCCGCCGGCATGGGTAATTCCGCTGACATCGCCCTCGTCTAGAGAAAATACGGATTTTACTTCAAAATCGGGAAGCTGGAATATCTCCTGGAACTCTTCGGCATTGAGCAGACCTATATTTCCGTTATAGCTCCTGTCAAAGCCTTCGGAATACTGGTCCACCAGATCCTGAAAAGGCGTGCCGGCCTCTACTTCCTCCACCACTTCATCGGCCTTTTCCCCGGAGGTGACCATAATGTGGCGCAGGACATAACTGTCGCCCTTTGGGATGATTTCCCAGAGCAGAACCCGGCCCACTGTTGTCTCCACGCGGCTGCCGTTTATGCGCACAACAACCTTGGCATGCAGATCGACAACTCCGGCATCATAAGCAGCCCTGACCTCGTCGGCATCGGCAAACTTCATGCCGCTGCCCATAGCCCCGGACAGACCGAGGGTCATGTAATAGATACCCAGCACGATATCCTGGGTGGGAACGATAATGGGACCGCCGTTTGCCGGGGATAAAATGTTATTGGAAGCCAGCATCAGTACCCGGGCTTCGATCTGGGCCTCCATGGAAAGCGGAATGTGGACCGCCATCTGGTCGCCGTCAAAGTCGGCGTTAAAAGCCGTGCATACCAGCGGATGAAGCTGAATGGCCTTGCCTTCTATCAGGACGGGCTCAAAGGCCTGGATTCCCAGGCGGTGAAGCGTAGGCGCCCGGTTTAACATGACCGGGTATTCCTTGACAACCTCATCGAGGGTGTCCCAGACCTCGGGGGTGCGCTTTTCAACCCACTTCTTGGCGGACTTGACCGTGGTAACGATCCCTTTTTGCTCCAGCCGGTGATATATAAAGGGTTTAAACAGCTCCAGGGCCATTTCCTTCGGGATTCCGCACTGGTGCAAACGCAGTTCCGGGCCGATGGTAATCACGCTTCTGCCGGAATAATCCACTCGCTTGCCAAGCAGGTTCTGGCGGAACCGCCCCTGCTTTCCCTTAAGGGTCTCGCTCAAAGATTTCAGGGGGCGCTTATTGGTGCCTGTCACCACCCGGCCCTGGCGGCCGTTGTCAATTAACACGTCCACGGATTCCTGGAGCATGCGCTTTTCATTGCGAACAATAATGTCGGGTGCGCGCAGCTCCATAAGGCGGCTTAACCGATTGTTGCGATTGATCACCCGCCTGTAGAGATCATTTAAGTCAGAGGATGCAAAACGGCCGCCTTCAAGCGGAACCAGCGGCCGCAGGTCCGGCGGAAGCACGGGGATTACGTCAAGAACCATCCAGACCGGATCCAGACCGGATTTTCTGAACGCGTCCACCACCTTGAGCCGCTTGGCCAGCTTCTTTCGCTTGGCATCCGAGCCTGTCTGCAGAATCTCGGTTCGCAGTTCGTTATACAGGGCTTCAATATCGATGCGCTCAAGAAGGGTTTTTATCGCCTCTGCCCCTATGCCGGCCTCGAACTTGTTTCCGTAAAGCTGCCTTGCCTCTCTGTATTTTTCCTCAGACAGCAGCTGCAGCTTGGACAAGCCCGTGTCCTTGGGATCAATGACAATGAAATTGTCAAAGTAGAGTACTTTTTCCAGGTTTTTGAGCGTCAGATCAAGCAAGTTGCCGATCTTGCTCGGCAGGCTGCGCAGAAACCAGATATGGGTCACTGGTGCGGCCAGGTCTATATGGGCCATACGCTCGCGGCGGACCTTGGACTGGATGACCTCCACTCCGCATTTTTCACATATCACGCCCCTGTGCTTCATGCGCTTGTACTTGCCGCAGTTGCACTCATAGTCCTTGATGGGGCCGAAGATCTTTGCGCAAAACAGCCCGTCGCGCTCCGGTTTGAAGGTCCGGTAATTAATGGTCTCCGGTTTTTTTATTTCACCGTGCGACCAGCTCCGGATCTGCTCAGAGGACGCCAGCGCGATCTGAACCCCTTTATAACGATTCGGATTCTTCGGTTTAATGAAGAAATCGTAGATCGTTTCCAATGCCTTCTCCTTAAAATCAATTAAATTATTCGTTGTCTTCGACCAGGGTGATATCAAGCCCCAGGCTCTGGAGCTCTTTTGTCAGCACCCTGAAAGATTCCGGCAATCCGGGCTCAAAGACATTCTGACCCTTGACGATTTTTTCGTACATGCGGGTCCGGCCGGCCATGTCATCAGACTTGACCGTCAGAAATTCCTGCAGGGAGTAGGCGGCACCATAGGCCTCGATGGCCCATACTTCCATTTCCCCGAGCCGCTGGCCGCCGAACTGGGCTTTCCCGCCCAGCGGCTGCTGGGTTACCAGCGAATACGGCCCTATGGAACGTGCATGCAGCTTGTCATCGACCAGGTGATGGAGCTTTAACATGTACATGGCGCCCACGGTGATCTTTTCGTCAAAAGGCAGGCCGGTCCGCCCGTCATAAAGCGTTGCCTGCCCCGTCCGGCTTAAACCGGCTTCTTCGAGCAGCTCCTTGACTTCTTCCTCCTTGGCCCCGTCGAAAACCGGGGTGGACATAAACACGCCCTCCCTGCTGTTTTCTCCAAAGGCCATCATGTCCTGTTCAGAAATGTTCTTTATCTGCCTGGCTTCATGTTTGCCGGAAAAAATGTTTTTAAACTTCTTTCGCAGTTCCTTTGTACGGCCTTCTTCGAGCATGGCATTAATCTGGTCTCCCAGCCCCTTTGCGGCCCTTCCGAGATGAATTTCCAGGATCTGGCCCACGTTCATCCGGGAAGGCACGCCCAGGGGATTTAAAATCATATCCACTGTCCTGCCGTCATCAAAGTAGGGAAGGTCTTCTTCCGGCAGAATCCTGGAGACCACGCCCTTATTTCCGTGGCGGCCCGCCATCTTGTCACCGACGGCCAGGGTGCGCTTCATTGCCACGTATATCTTGATCATCTTTATCACGCCCGGGGGCAGCTCATCGCCTTTTTCAATGGCGCTGACCTGGTTGTCAAAAGCAGATCTTGCCAATTCGGCCTGCTCGCGGTAGCGGGCCAGGATTTCGCCGACCCTTTCCTCGGCCTTTTTATCCTTTAATACAATATTTTCAAACTTTGCAAGCGGGACCCCGGCAAGCACCTTTTTTTCCATGCGGGTGTCTTTCGGGATCAGGACCTTTTTGCCGTCTGTAAGGTTTTGGGCGCACTGCTTGCCTGCAAGAAAGGCAACAATTTCGTTTTTGGCCGTATCCTCGATAATCTTTAACTCATCGTCGCGGTCCTTTTCCAGGGAGGCTATCTCCTCGTCCTCGATGGAACGGGAACGCTCGTCTTTTTCCACGCCCCGGCGCGAAAATACCTTTACGTCCGTGACAATGCCCGAGACACCGGGCGGCACCCGCAGAGAGGTGTCCTTTACGTCTCCTGCTTTTTCCCCGAATATCGCCCTAAGCAGCTTTTCTTCGGGAGAAAGCTGGGTTTCACCCTTGGGCGTGACCTTGCCCACCAGGATATCGCCCGGGCCCACTTCCGCACCCAGTCGGACAATACCGCTATCATCAAGATCCTTTAGGGCTTCATCGCCCACATTGGGTATATCTCTTGTAATCTCTTCCCGGCCCAGCTTGGTGTCTCTGGCCAGCACTTCGAACTCCTCGAGGTGCACGGAGGTAAACACCCCGTCTTTGACCAGCCTTTCGCTGACCAGTATGGAGTCCTCAAAGTTGTATCCGCCCCAGGGCATAAAAGCCACTGTCACGTTTTGGCCAAGGGCCAGCTCGCCGTTATCTGTTGCCGGTCCGTCTGCAACGATCTCTCCTGCTTTCACCCATTCCCCCTTGCTGACAATGGGCCGGTGGTTAAAACAGGTGTTCTGGTTGGACCGGACGAACTTGCCCAGGTTGTATATGGTGACATCTTTTTGCGTCGGATCGTCTGAAGGCTCGTGCTGAAGCACTATCCTGGAGGCATCAACGTCGACCACCCAGCCGTCGCGCTTGGCAACAATGGTCACACCCGAATCCCGGGCCACGATATCCTCCACCCCGGTGCCCACAAGAGGCGCCTCGGTATTTAACAGCGGCACGGCCTGTCGCATCATGTTCGAGCCCATCAGAGCCCGGTTTGCATCGTCGTTTTCCAGAAACGGTATCAAAGATGCTGAAATACTGACCAACTGGTTAGGAGAAACGTCCATTAGTTCGATTTTGTCGCGCTCGATCATCATGAACTCGCCGTCAACCCGGGAAATAACCACGGAATTGACATAGCTGTTGTTTTCATCCACCGGGGCATTGGCCTGGGCAATGGGATGGTCCTGTTCCTCAAAGGCTGAGAGCAGCCGCACCTTGTCTGAAACCGTGGCGTTTTCCACCACCCGGTACGGCGTTTCTATAAAACCGAACTCGTTTACCCTCGCATATGTACCCAGCGATACTATCAGCCCGATATTCGGACCCTCCGGAGTCTCAATGGGACAGATCCTGCCGTAGTGCGACGGATGCACGTCCCGGACTTCAAAACCGGCCCTGTCCCTTGTCAGTCCGCCCGGGCCCAGGGCGCTTAAGCGCCGCTTGTGGGTGGTCTCAGCCAGCGGGTTTGTCTGGTCCAGAAACTGGGAAAGCTGACTGGTGCCGAAAAATTCTTTTACAACAGCGGAAACCGGCTTGGGATTGATAAGATCGTTTGGCATGAGCGCATCGACTTCCTGCATGCTCATGCGTTCTTTAATGGCCCGCTCCATGCGCACCAAGCCGATGCGGTACTGGTTTTCCAGGAGTTCGCCTACTGCGCGTACCCGCCTGTTGCCCAAATGGTCTATATCGTCCACGGCGCCCTGGCTGTCTCTAAGTTCCACCAGGGTCCGGGCGGTGAGCAGAATATCTTCGCTGCGCAGGGTACGGGTGTCAAGCGGGGTGTCGAGGTTTAACCGATGGTTTATCTTTAAGCGCCCCACGCTGGACAGGTCATAATATGCGGTTTTAAAAAACAGATGATCAATGAAGTCCTGTGCCACTTCAGCAGTCACCGGGTTGCCCGGCCGAAGACGCCGGTATATGTCAATGAGGGCCTCTTCCTTGCTTTTGGCCTTGTCCATAAGAAGGGTTTTGCGTATGGACTGACCGGCAAACGGGCCTTCCATGACCAGAATTTCAAACCAGTCGACACCGGCCGCACTTATCTGCTCAAGCAGCCCGGTATCGACCGTATCATTCGCCCGGGCAATAACTTCACCGGTTTCAGGGTTGACCACATCAGAGGCGATCACCCGTTCCTGCAGCTCCTCGCCGGTCATGGGAACATAGTTTACCCCGGCTGACTGCATCTGCCGGATGGCCCGTTTGGTAATCATGCGGCCTTTCTTTACCAGGACCTCCCCGGTTTCAGGGTTTAGGAGATCTTCTCCGGGGCGCTCGCCCTTTAAGAACTCGGGGTTTAAATCCCTGACAAACCGGCCGTCTTTTATATAAATCTTATCCTTATTATAGAAATAGGAAAGGATATCTTCATCGCTGTAGCCAAGGGCCTTAAACAGCAGGGTTACGGGGAATTTACGCCGCCGGTCAATACGGACATGAACGATGTCTTTGGGATCGATCTCCATATCTATCCAGGAGCCGCGCACCGGAATAATCCGGGCGGTGTAAATGATCCTGCCGCTGGAATGGGTCTTGCCCTTGTCATGATCAAAAAACACACCCGAGGAGCGGTGAAGCTGGTTTACCACCGCCCGCTCTGTTCCGTTTATGATAAAAGTCCCGCGCTCGGTCATCAGGGGGATAGTGCCGAAATAAATCTCCTGTTCCTTGATGTCGCGGATGTTTGAAACGCCGGTGGCCTTGTCTGTGTCATAGACCACGAGCCGCACCCGGATGCGGACCGAGATTTCGTGGGTCATCCCCCGGTTTATGCACTCATTGACCGAATGCTTGACCTCCCCGAAATGGTACGAAACGAATTCAAGCGAGGCTGTACCGGTAAAGTCCTTAATGGGAAAAACCGAATTAAACACTGCCTGCAGCCCGATATCCCTGCGCTCTTCAGGAGCGACGTCCATCTGCAGAAACCTCTGGTAGGATTCCCGCTGGACCCCGATAAGATCCGGAATATCTACAATAGTTTGAATTCGACCGAAATTTTTCCGGAATCGTTTATATTTCGGTGGATTTCCTGTCATTTTGTCTCCAAGTTGATTGTATTTAACTCAATTCGCGAAAAACGGCAGCCGGGAATTTCCCGGTGCCGATTTTTCGCAATTTTATTACAGCAAGGTTTTGCTTCAAGCTGTCTGCTTTCTTCTGGCAATATTTCAGAAGCGGTCAAAAACGGTGCAAGCCCTACTTGATTTCCACTGTCGCCCCTGCGCCTTCGAGCTGTTCCTTGAGCTTGTCGGCCTCTTCCTTGACCACGCCTTCCTTTACAGGCTTAGGCGCCTCTTCGACCAGGGCCTTTGCCTCTTTTAGCCCCAGACCGGTAATTGCCCGGACTTCTTTGATGACCTGAATTTTCTTGTCCCCCGCCGCAGAA
>JAGXLE010000280.1 GCA_018334855.1 Desulfobacterales bacterium
GCTATTTTCTGGATCGTGCCCCGAAGAATTTTTCCTGACCGGGTCTTGGGTAGCCTTTTTACGATTGTGGCCTTTTTAAATGCCGCCACCGGCCCTATCTGGTCCCTAATCATGGAAACCAGATCTTTTAAGATCTCATCGTGGTCACGTGCCACGTCGGCATTTAACACCACAAATCCGACCGGAACCTGCCCCTTTAGCTCGTCATGGACGCCCAACACGGCAGCTTCTGCAACGTCGGGGTGTGCAGACAAGACTTCCTCCATGGCGCCTGTTGACAGCCTGTGTCCGGCCACGTTTATAATGTCGTCGGTTCTCGACATAACATAAATGTAGCCTTCTTCATCGATCATCCCCGCATCTGCGGTCTTGTAATGGCCGGGGTACTCGCTTAGATAGGCCTCGACAAAGCGCCGGTCATTTTCCCACAACGTGGGCAGGGCTCCGGGCGGAAGCGGCAGCCGCACGGAAAGGGCACCTATTTCACCGGGCGCCATTTCCTCATTATCAGGGTCAAGCACCCGCACATCCCATCCGGGAACCGCCTTGGTGGGAGATCCGTATTTAACCGGAAAGCGGTGGAGCCCCATGCAGTTTGCGGCAATGGCCCAGCCGGTTTCAGTCTGCCACCAGTGATCAATGACCGGCACATTAAGATGTTTTTCAGACCACTGAATGGTTGCCGGGTCGGAACGCTCACCTGCCAGAAAAAGTATACGGAAGCCAGACATGTCATAATTTTTCAAAAGCTGTGCCCGGGGGTCTTCGCGCCTGATTGCGCGGTAGGCCGTGGGGGCCGTAAACATGCATTTTACATTGTGTTCCGATATCACACGCCAGAAAGCCCCGGCATCAGGTGTGCCCACGGGTTTTCCTTCATATAAAACCGTGGTGCAGCCTTTCAGCAATGGGGCATACACTATATATGAATGACCCACCACCCAGCCCACATCAGAGGCCGCCCACCAGACATCGTCTTCGTCAATATCGTAGATGGCTTTCATGCTCCATTTAAGTGCCACCGCGTGGCCGCCGTTATCACGGACAACGCCCTTGGGCTGTCCGGTGGTGCCCGAGGTGTATAAAATGTAGAGCGGATCGGTTGCCTCCACAGGCAGGCAGGAAACCTGGGCGGCTTTCTCCATGGCCGTTTCCCAGTCGACATCCCTGTCTGCTGAAAGCTGCGCCTCCAGTTGGGGGCGCTGGTAAATAATGCAGGATTGCGGCCTTGACCTAGACATACTTATTGCTTCGTCAAGCAGCGGCTTGTAAGGGATAACACGCTGTCCCTCGATGCCGCAGGAGGCTGAAACTATCACTTTCGGCCGGGCATCATCGATCCTGGTGGCCAGCTCCCTTGCGGCAAATCCGCCGAAAACCACGGAATGGATGGCCCCGATGCGGGCGCATGCCAGCATGGAGACGATTGCTTCCGGAATCATCGGCATGTATATAATCACACGGTCGCCTTTTGCAACCCCCTGATCGGCAAGAACTCCGGCAAACCGTGCTACAATATCTCTTAATTCGGCATAGGTATACTTTCTGACCGTATCTGTGACCGGGCTGTCATAGATCAGAGCGGTATGCTTCCCCCGGCCCCGCTCATCTACATGATAGTCAAGCGCATTGTAACAGGTATTAATCGATCCGCCAGTAAACCACCGGTAAAAAGGTTTTGCGGAATCATCTAACACCCTGTCCCATTTTTTAAACCAGTGGCAGTCTTCTGCGGCCTGCGCCCAGAAAGTTTCGGGATTATGAATGGATTGATAATAGGCGGACTCGTAAGGGTTTGTCATAAAAAGACTCCTTTTTACAGGAAATGGCAGTAATTGTCAGGTTTTTACCTTCAATTTTTTTACGATAGCAAATTACAAAACAAAGTTAAAGCGTTTAAACGTTGTTTCAAAATTATTCATCATGCAAATTATCTGATTTCTGGATGAACACTATTTAAAAATTAAATTCAGGTTGAAAAACAGATTTAAAAGAATAATAATAAGTATAAACTCATAACCCGGCTACAGAACAGGAGGTTTTATGGGAGAAGAAGTGACAGTGGGATGCGCCCGGCCGACAGGCGGTCCGGTCGGAGAAAGCGTTGATGAGACGGCAGAAGAGCAAAAAGACTCAGCAAAGGAGGTCAGGCAAATGATTCAGGTAGGCAAAAAGGCACCGGACTTTACGGCGCCGGCATATCACCAGGGGAAATTTATAAATGTTGAACTTTCGGAATACCTGGGCAACTGGCTTCTGCTTTGTTTTTACCCGGGTGATTTCACATTTGTCTGAGCAACCGAGGTTTCGGCAGTTGCCGAAAAATATAACGAGTTCCAGAAGCTCGGGGTCAACGTTCTTACTATGAGCATAGACAGCATGTTTGTCCACAAGATGTGGAATGACCATGAACTGTCCAAAATGGTGGACGGCGGCATCCCTTTCCCAATGCTATCGGATGCCGGCGGCAGGGTCGGACGCGTCTACGGCGTCTACGACGAGGAAGGCGGGGTTGATACCCGCGGCCGCTTCATAATTGATCCGGACGGCGTGATCCAGGGCTATGTCTCTCC
>JAGXLE010000281.1 GCA_018334855.1 Desulfobacterales bacterium
AATTTTGCACGGGGTAGCGTGAAAAAATAAAAAAAACCATCCGGGTCTCCTGTTATATCAGGGTTTGACAAAGAACCAATAACAAAAACAGGAGGTACCCAGATGGTAAAACAGCGTAAAAAGAATAACAGGAAAAAACCCACCAGTAAAGAATTTAAGAAAAATCGCGCCAGGGCCAGAAAAATCAATGCTTCAACGGGTTTTGACACCTGCACTGAACAATTAAGCCCATTTGGCGGGTTGTTGGGGCTGATCAAATTTTTGGATTTGGTTGATTTTGCGGAAATTTTTGACTTTGCCTATATCGCGCCTCGGCGCGATCCCAAGCTGGCTCATTATTCGATGGTGGTCGGTATTTTGATGCTACTGTTTATAGGGTTTAACCGTATCTTGTCATTTTGCATATGTTCAACTGGATGCCATGCTTTGCGGATTTTTCAGGTTGGAGAAGCTGCCTGTGGTCAGCACATTCTGGCGGTATGTTGACAGCATGGGGATCAATCAGGGCAAATCTCTTTTGACGGTCATGAGTATTCTACGAGAACGGGTCTGGAAGCAGCTTGGTTTGTATTATGGCCAGATAAACATCAGTATCGACACCACGGTGGAGACCCTCTACGGCCGTCAGCAAGGCGGTCGCAAAGGGCATAACACCAAAAACCGGGGCAAGAAAGGGTATCGACCAGTATTGGCTTTTATCGATCAGACAATGATTGTTTTTACCAGCCCATGGGCTGGCAGGAACCCTGCCGGTTTGTGGTCATGCGTATACCCAAAGAACAAAAAGCGGATAAACCGGTCCAGCAGGAACTTTTAGAAGAGGATCGTTACACGTACCGTATTTTTTGTACCGATAAGGCCGGTCCGGCCCATAAAGTCACCGCCGAATATGACAAGCGGGCGGATGTAGAAAATCTGGTCGGGGAGGCCAAGCGCGAAGGCCTGGAGGCCATACCGACGGGCAAATTCAAAAGCAATTATTCGTTTTTTCAACTGGTCATGCTGGCTTATAACATCTGGCGTTACATGAAGCTGCTGGCCGTTCAAAGTGAAGCCGTTTCAAAAAGCACGGAGGCATCAGCGTCAGGCATGAAGGGAATCGGTACCAACACCCTCCGGATCGCCCGGCTCAAGATGCTTTTAATTGCCGCTAAAGTGGTAATGGATCAGAACCGGACCAAGGTGAAATATTCGATTCATGATGCCAGAACCCCGTTGATGATTCACTTTCTCAATTTTCTGGATGAGGCCCGGAACAAACCAAAAGCATGGTTGGAAGATGGCGGTTGGCAGCAAAATTTTGCTATTGCGTAAAACGAACAAAAAATTTTTTGCACGGTATGAACAATAAAAAAAAGAAGTTATTGAACATGGCCACCGCCCGGATGCTTAATGGGCGCGGCTTGAAGGTGACCGAAATGTGAACCAGCAGGTGAGAATGTCTACCGTCGATTAATTTTTATTCGGCCGAAAGGCTGTTGGCGGGAAGTTACGTGCAAAATTCAGGTAATATCCCCCCAGCACCGTCGTCATCCCGATAAAATTTTTTCATTTTTTTCATTTCCTGTGACCGGATCTGTCACAACAGTATGATATTTATAAAATCATTCCTGATAATATAAAACCAACAGAGAAAACCCATCCGGATAAATACTTATTTAATCGGCGATTCTCTTGATTTTTCTATCAACCTCGGATATACCTGCCACAGGGGATATATGAAAAACATCGAACAAAACAATAACATCATGCTGAACATCCTGCGCACCGCCTTTCCGGGGCGAGGCATCGCCCGCCTGTCTAAACCGCGGCCGGCCCACCTTGGCGGCTGTGATTTTTATTTTGCCTGGCCGGCGGATCATCTTTCTGCCCAGCGCACTACTTCCAACCAGGAACAGGCCGGTCTGTGCCGCTATGTATCTCAAATGATCACCGAGGATACGGTGCTGCTGATCGGCCTGAATGCCGCCTTTTACCAGAAGGAGGCCGAATCCATGGCATCCTGGGTCCAAAAGGGCAGCCCCTTTTCCGTTTGGCTAGTCAACTATGTTCAATACGTAACTGATGAAGACGAAGATATCGACGAAAATATTCTGCGGCAAGAATTTGAACAGGTGGCCGCTGAAATACAGGAACATCAAACACTCTGTCCCTCCGTCAACTTGGCAGATGTTCCCCCATGGCGGGTGCCTCTCTCCATCGCCGTGCAGAAACTGGAACACCGCATGGAGAAATTGAGCTGATTGAAGAGTTTTACGAACTTTATAATGAGAAGGTGGTGTGAAAAATAAATTAATGGGGCTTTTTCTGAAATATTACGCGCACAGCAAAGAGAATCAACCGCCGGAAAACTGGCAGCCTTTAGTTGAACATCTGCAAGGTGTTGCTGAGATTTGTCAAAAACTTACAGAAAAAATAGATATGCCTAAGTCAGGGCTTATTCTTGGGTTATTGCATGATTTTGGGAAATATAGCAGTGAATTTCAGCAATATCTTCATTCTGCAACTGTCGAAATTAATTCAAATAATCATAGATCTATAAATCTTGAGCCTAAGAAAGGAAAAAT
>JAGXLE010000038.1 GCA_018334855.1 Desulfobacterales bacterium
GGAAATCGAGCAGTGAATCGGTTTCAGCCGAATCCATTTCCCAGCCGTCTCCGGTCGATCCCGGGACGAGAAATGCGGGCACCCAGGGACGGATGTGCTTAATGTGGGCAGCGATTCTTTTTTTGTCCAGAGCTCCGCCTTTGGTGTAGTGGGTGAGCAGAGGGCACCACAGGCGCGGCACACCTTCAGGAAAGAATTTGCCCATCAGGGCTTTGCGCTGATCATTAACCGGCGGCATATTTTCCTCCGAATTATCGGATTTTTCTGTCCTCTTCCGGACAGATTGCAGTATATTTTTTATATCGGCGTTTTTTTCGCATTTGTCAACAATGCCATCCAGGTAGCCAATTCGAAGGTTTTTACGAAGATGTCAATCACTGAAAGAAGGCAATTCTGGTGATTTCAGATCATGAAATTCACCATTTGTAATTTTGATGCATCGTGTTATTCTACACACGGTTAATAAAGTCCGAGCTTAATTTATGGACAAGTTTCGCTGGAGGAGGAATCCGTTTTTTTGAAGTGGTGACCTCCAGACCGAAACGACGAGAAAAATGCAAGAAAGGAGTAACAGCACCATGGAAAACGGAACAGTAAAATGGTTTAATGACAAGAAGGGTTTTGGTTTTATCGAAAGAAATGAGGCTTCAGACGTATTCGTCCATTATACCGCCATAAATCAAGATGGGTTTAAGTCTTTGAATGAAGGCGATAAAGTGAGCTTTGAGGTTAAGCAGGGGGAAAAAGGTCCGTATGCAGACAATGTAACGGTAGAATAATAGTTTTTATCCAGTAAAACTTTTCACCGTCAATATATATAGACAGCACCGGGTGGCACTCCGGCGGTTTTATACGGCAATGCCTTGAAATTTATCAGGTTTGCTTTTATTTGTGCTCTGCTGAATGCTTTGCGTATTGCCACATGCGTGCAAATACTTCGATTCCCGTTTCGGGATAATCAAAGAACGGAATTTCCTGTTCCATGAGGAAGGTGCGGCTGAGCGCCTCCTGCCCGGGATCTCCCAGGAGGGAGATAAACACGGGTTTGTTCGCTTTTTCCCTGATCATTTCCGCCAGCGGTTGAAGCGCCTCCGTGCCATAAGCGGCAAAGGAGATAAAGAAAATGCCGTCCACACCGTCGTCGTCAAAAAGTGCTTCCAGAATGGAAAGCGAGGTTTTTTCGAAGCCGTAAACGTTCATGTCCGGGTATGTATCCACAGGGTTTTTCCGCTTTGATTCAGTGGATATAACCGCTGACAGGCGATCCATGGTGTCAGGACTGAAACAGGCCAGTTCCAGGCCTGTTTCCGAAGCGCGGTCAATTGACATGATGGCCTGGGCGCCGCTGAAGGTTACCAGGGCGATCCGGTTTCCGCCGGGAAGGGGCGCCCACTGAAAGCCCATTATCATGGACAGCATTTCGTCTATTTTTTTCACCCGAAGAACACCGGCCTGCTGCATGGCTCCATCAAGAACCGCATCGTTTCCGGCCATGCTCGCCGTATGGGAGGTAGTGGCAATGCCGCCTGCTTCGCTTCTTCCTCCCTTGAGCAGAATCACAGGCTTTTGCCGGGATGCCTTGCGGGCTGCTTTGAAAAACCTTCTTCCGTCACGGATATCTTCCAGGTACATGCCTATAATTCTGGTCTGCTCGTCTTCTGCAAGGTATTCCATGGCATCACTTTCATCGACATCCACCTTGTTTCCCAGTCCAAGTCCTTTTGAAATACGGTAAACAGGGTAAGCGCTCATGTGCATGAGCAGGGCTCCGACAAAGATGCCCGATTGTGCGGCGAATCCTACGGAGCCGGGCGTAAGCATATTCCGATTGGCGAAATAGGACGTGGTCAGCCCCGTTTCGGTATTCACCAGTCCCAGCGTGTTGGGTCCGAATCCGCGTATATCTGCATCCCGCAGTATAGTCCGGATTTCTTCCTGAATGGCGCGGCCGGCGTCACCGGATTCGGAAAATCCCTCCGAGGATATCACCACGCCCTTTACGCCTTTTCGGGCGCAGGCCCTGAGCGCTTCGGGTACCGCCGGCGGCGGAATGATCATTGAAACCAGGTCAACATCAAAGGGCACGTCCTGTATGGATGGGTAAAACGGAACGCCCCGGAATTCTCCGCCCTTGGGATTAATGCCCGCAATACGCCCTTTAAAGCCGTTTTCCTGAAGAGTTGCTATCAGCAGGGCACCAGGCTTCAAGGGGTCCTGGGACGCCCCGAAGACAGCTATGTTTTCTGATTCCAGCACTTCTTTTACGGATCTCATCAAGCGGATCTCCTTGCCGCAGGTTTCTGGTGTGGGGAATAAATGATGACCGGATCTGAGTAACCAATTATTTTAAAAGCGATAATTCATCTTTTGAACGGCTCATATATAATGGTACTACATTTCAAAAAATATCAACGGCTTCTGAAAAACATTACCGGAACCCGCTATTTTGCTTTTTTACCCTATAGAGCCAATCAAGGCAAGAGTTAAAAGAGATTGCCATTAACAACAGTAAGTTTTTGTTTTTTATAAAAAAAACTGCAAGTCAGCCTCGGCGGACAGAAACATCCGGTTCTGAAAATCGGCTCCTTGCCATAATAATTATAGTTGTTTAAAATCGACAGGATTGGGCAAAGGAAGAATTAAGCCAATAAGGGATTTAAGGCAGTTCGTTAGGGGGCAACGCGTCTCATTTTTCTCGCAGCGGATAATGGCAACTTTTTTCATTTTCATTCCTGATTGGTTCTGCATTTTGCGGTTTATTTGCGGGACATGTAATCGCTCAATGCCTCCTGCAGGGTTTCCGCAGCAAGTCCGGCTTCTGTAAGATCTGCACCTTGATTCTGCTATTGACCGGCATGCGCCTCAGATCTTGCAAAATTACTTCGGAGATGATAAAAAATAAATAAATTTTTATTGTGTCAAGTAAAACTTGACTTTCCTGCAGAGTAACAATCTCTGTCAGGTAAGAGTAGCCAGCCACTTGTATCAAGCCGATTTCCCAATGGTACTCGGTGGCCCGCCCACTCGGGAATCTCAACAATAAAATCGCCTTCATGGAGATGAATTATGGAAAGTTCCTTTCCCTTTTCAGCCCTGCTGGGTTTTGGTTGGCTGGGCGTGATGCTTCTTTTCGGGATATTTCTTCGCGCTAAAGTGAGCCTGTTGCAGCGGTTTCTCTTCCCCAGTTGCCTTGTCGGAGGTTTGGCGGGTCTGGTGATTCTGCAGACAGGCTTGCTTAAAATTGAAACATCTTTGCTCGAGACAATTGCCTATCACCTGTTTAATATCTCATTTATATCCCTTGGACTAATCATTCGCAGTCAGGAGGAACAAGAAGCCTACGGCGGGCGTGAGGTTTTGAAGGGAGCCGTCTGGATTGCCCTTGTGACGGGCGTCATAATGCCCATGCAGGCCATTATTGGCGGAAGTCTGGTGCTGATGTTCAATTTCTTTGATTTCAACCTCTTCAAGACCCTGGGCTTTCTCGTCCCCTTAGGTTTTAACCAGGGTCCGGGACAGGTGCTTTCGGTCGGTAAAGTGTGGGAGACCCTGGGTTTTGCAAACGCCGCCACCATCGGGCTTACCTTTGCCACCATCGGCTTTCTCTTTGCCTTCTTTGTAGGGGTGCCTCTGGCGAACTGGGGGGCACGTAGGGGAATGGCTGAACACACCCCCAAGAGCATGCCTGCAGAAATTCTGGTTGGCTTTGCCCCAAAAGGAACACGACTGGAACCGGCAGGCAAGCTTACTATGCATTCAGGCAACGTCGATACCCTTGCATTCCATTTTGCGCTGGTGGGACTGGTCTACCTGCTGACCTATGCCCTGATATACCAAATTGCCGGCCTGCTCAGGCCGGAGCTTGCCGCAACATTATGGGGATTTTTCTTTTTTGTTGGACTGCTTGTTTCCATCGCGGTGAGGACCCTAATCATTCAAATGGGTTACGGGCATACGCTCGACCCCGGTATCCAGCGGAGAATAACCGGGTGGTCGGTGGATTTTCTGATCCTGGCGACCGTAATGGCGGTGCAGCCCGCAATTGTCTGGCAATACATGCTGCCAATCGGAACGATTTCCTTGTTGGTAGGCGTCCTTACCACCCTGGTGATCGTCTACTTAGGGAACCGGCTGTGGGCCCTTAATATTGAAAGAATGGTCGGGGTTTACGGGATCTGCACTGGAACGGCATCTTCGGGGCTTCTGTTGGTGCGGGTCGTGGATCCGGGATTTCGCACCAGCGCTTCAATGGAAATAGGTTTCCAGGCGGTTTTCTCCTCGGTGCCTGTGATCAGCTGCATGCTTCTGGTGAGTGCACCATTGATCTGGAACTGGAGCATGGGGTTGACCCTGGCGGTGTTTTTCGGATTGATGGTGGTGTCTCTCGCACTTTTAAAAATTTTAAAATTCTGGGGCAAAAAACGATTTTGAAACTAAAGGTCTGAGCCGTTATTACTTATAGTAACCATGCCTGTGGACCGCCTTGAAGACAGCCATTACATTCTCCGGCTTGACTCCCGGGTGATAGGTGTTTGAAGAATCGATGATGAGGCCGCCCCCCTTGGCTGCGTCCCGGATGATCTTGATCACGGCGGCTTCAACCTCTTCCTCCGTGCCGTGGGGAAGGAGGTCTACGCTGTCGACGTTTCCCAGAAGGCACAGCCGATCACCGCAATAGTCCTTAACCTTTTTCATGTCCATTCCCGCCTGGGGTTCCAGGGGGTTGAGCCCATCATAGCCGGTGTCGAGGAGAATGTCCATCAGCAGCCAGAGGTTGCCGTCCGAGTGCCGTACTACCTTGAGGCCTTTTTCGTGGGCACGTTCCACCAGTTTGCGGTTGTAGGGATTGATAAACTCCCTGAACATGGCCGGCGATATCAGGGGGACATTTTTATCGGCAATATCGTCTTCCACGACCAGTACGTCCAGACCGGCCTCCACCAGCATGTCGAGCTGTTTCAGGCTGAACTGCGTGACCATATCGGCGACTCTGTGGACAAACCCGGGATCATCGAACATTTTCATCATCAGATTTTCCATTCCCACAAGTCTCCAGCTGCGCACGAATGCGCCCCGCATCATCCAGAAAATAGCCTTCTCCCCCTTGAACCGTTCCCGCATGAGATCCACCAGAATCAGGTGAGCCCGGTCCGGCTCCGGCGGAGTATATGCAATTAACTCTTCACTTCCGGAGATCGGATGTTTCGAGGGCACCGGCATACCGTGTAAGCTGCGTGTGAATTGGACCCCCCAGTCGTCGACAAGCGGCGCACCGGCGCTAAACTCCGTCCCCTCGCCGATGGGCAGGCAGGTATAGCCATCCACCCCGAATTCATCCAGGATTAGAAAAAGGGTATCGATAATTTTTATTTTTTCTTCGTCGTTCATCTGGTCGATGGTCTTGCCTTCAGGCAGGCCGTCGGTGAGATATTTACCAATGCCCATGATAGGGCTCTCGTTAATTCCGTGAATAAACAGGGGAACCCTGTCAGGCTCCTCAATGCTCAGGGCGCTGATAATTCTTTCTCTTCCGGTCATGGCACGCCTCCACAGTTAATAATTTTTATACTTTATACCTCAGGGGCTCGATCCCCATTGCCGCTTAAGCGGAAACATCAGATTACTGTCACCCCAATGTTTTGAACACTTTTTAATTTTCGAAATGCATTCAAAAAAACAAAAAGTCAAGACTTATTCAACCACTGTCAGTGACACAAAATCCGGATCCCCTGAAACGCCTCTGTCGGTTCTGTCGGTCTCATAGACCGCCTCCTGAGTGGGTTATATTAAACTGGACAGATTATGTATTACTGACACCCTCAATGGTTCCGTCCAGTTTATCGGCTCCCGGGAAAAAATTTTCCTCTTCGTCGTAGTCGTCTGCACTGTACTTGTATACCGCAAATCCCCAATCACTTAAGTCGCCGGTATACTCGAGCCGAAAAACCGGGGACGGCCCTATGCCGTCGTCGCGGTCCACATAAGCATACCGGCCCTGAAAACGCACATGGTAAGCCTTGCCCGTGCCGCTAATCTCATCATTGTTAAAATTCTCAACTGCCTGCTCAACTGCCTGCCTGACAAATGCAGGTATTTCCTTGACATCCATATCCTTTAGAACACCTTCCTGAATTCCGCAGCAATCTTAACTCGCTTCCCGGGGTCCGAATGCTATTTTCCTAAGACAATAGCGCCTGGCGCGCATTCATCAGCAGCCCTCTTTACGCTTTCTTCATGTTCTGCCGGAACTGTTTCTTCCCTTACGATGCCTATCATCTGATCATCATCGTAATCAAATATTTCGGGACACACCTTGTGGCAATTGCCGTCTCCCATACAAAGATCATAGTCGATTCTAACCTTCATGTCATTTCCCCCGATGGATTCCCTGTTTTTAAATGTAACTGCCGGTATACCTTAGCCGGTAAGAAACTCCCAAACTATTGGACCTGGCTTTAAACAAAAAACAACTCCTTATTTTAATTGGTACTTCCTTAAAAAATAACCCCCCATGCCGATCTTGTCGATCAAACTGCACTACAGGGAAGCAGGCAGGCTGTTTCTTTTTGCAATCGGGTTGCAATCGGGTAAAAACATTGTTTTTTTGATAATCCCCGGAAATTCAAAATAAACCGATTACTGCCTGCAGGCTGGATTCCTGTTGGCGGAGTTGTTTTATTTCGATTCCAGGCGCTCGTTGACTTTTCGGATAAAGCTGTTTTAGAAATGCATAAATTAATGCTGACCCGGATTCCGAAAAGAACAAAGGAGTTTTTCAATGACGGATTTACAATCCAGATTCCAACCGCTGTTTGATCCAAAATCCATAGCCTTTATAGGCGCATCCAACAATCCAATCAAATGGGGATGTATCGTACTAAAAAATTTGATCAACGGGGGCTACCAGGGAAAAATATTTCCCGTGAACCCGAAAGAAAAGGAAATCCTGGACATACCGGCATATGCCCGGGTCGGGGATATACCGCAAAAGCCGGACCTGGCAGTTATTGTCATTCCGCCGCCCGCGGTTCCTCAGGCTATCTCCGATTGCATTGAAAAGGGTGTCCGGGCTGGCGTGATTATTACCGCCGGGTTTGCTGAAGTCGGAGGAGACGGGGAAAAATTTCAAAACCGAATAGTGGAAAAAGCCAGAAAAGGCAACATGATACTTGTAGGGCCTAATTGCAACGGGATCATGCGCCCCTCTGCCAGGCTTTTTCCAGAAATGCCCTCCATTTTTCCCGGGCAGGGGCCTGTCGGCATCGTCTCACAGAGCGGAAATATTGCCGCATCTCTTGCCCAGAGGGCTTTAAAAAGCGGGTTTGGGATAAGTTGCATGGTCAGCAGCGGAAACGAAGCAGATTTGCACTGCGAAGACTATTTCGAGTTTTTGGGGGAGGATCCCCAAACAGAAGTGATCATCAGCTACGTGGAAGGATTCCGCGAGGGCGGTCGTTTTTTTGATATCGTGCGCAGGGTTGCCGCCAAAAAACCGGTGGTGATGATAAAGGCGGGCGAAACAGAAGCCGGCTCCCGGGCCGCCCAATCACATACAGCATCCCTGGCCGGGTCCCCGGCCGTGTTTACTGGCGTAAGCCATCAGGCTGGAATTATTCCCACAGACAATCTGGAGGATTTGTTCAACACTGGTGTCGGATTCTTAAACCAGCCGATTCCAAAGGGAAACAGAACCGCGATTCTCACCATGGGAGGCGGCTGGGGAGTTCTGGCGGCAGATGCGAGCTCCAGATACGGACTGGATGTGGTGAAGCTTTCAGATAAAACTCTGCGCGCCCTGGGCGAGATTCTGCCCCCATGGTGGAATCCGGGCAATCCTGTTGACATGGTTGCCGGAAACATTGAAGGCGCCATGATAAAGATCATCAAGGTCTTAATGGCGGCAAAAGAGGTGGACTGCCTTATTTTACTGGGAATTATGGGCCTTTTCTCCATGCAATCAGTTTTTGATGACAACGCAACCGAATCCACTGAAGACCGGCTCGCTGAAATAAATCGACAGCTGGGCTCCGCCTTTGACGAGATCAGGCAATTGTCCCATTTTCATGGAAAACCCATTATAACGGCCACGGAATTGCCTTTTGGCGTGGGAGATATGGAAGACCGCATTTTTCATATGATTGGGGAAAAAGGATTTGCAATGTACAAAAACCCGGACACCGCGGCAAAGGTGTTGTCCCACTTGGTGCATTACGGGCAAAGGCATATAAAAAACCAGTACTAATGACAGAAAATAATCTGTGCCGGGCCGGCTGGGCAAAACTGCTGCGGCTTTATAGAATACAAGAACCATATACCCTGGTACCGGCTGGACATGAAAACTTCCCGAAAACGGATAATGGCCAGAACTGAACCGCTTCGCGGAAGTCGGCTTCCCCTGTCGCTTTGCTTATTTAACCTCAAAAGTTCCAGAAGTGATCACGCAGCTTGACATTTGAGTGAAGACCTTGGCTTACTTCGCCTCTGCCGGTCAGTCTTTTCGCATTGAAATATCTTTTCTGCCAGATCCCGCCAACATCGAGGCGCACGCCAAATACGTAATCCACAATCAGTGGCCGGAAGTATGCATCACAATATAGACCCGATTTAAGGAACAAATACACCATATCCCCCATTGTTGGAACGGCTCCGCATAGATACTTTTTAAAAAGGAACTTATCTGGAAATGATTTCTGATGAATGTAATTCTTCTTGTGACTCGGTCATGCCACCACTATCCACTGATTGAGAGGGAACTTCAGGACAGGAATATGGATTATGAAGTCCGGTACGTGGAAGACCATCCGGATCTGGCGGCGCGATACGAAACCAAGAAGTCTCCGAATCTCATCGTGGACGGCGAACTGGTATACCGCGGGATGCCGGAAATGTCAGAGCTGACACGGTATCTGGACAAACTCAAATCAAGCGGGCAGCAATCTTGGCAGCAGAAAGGAGTTTGATTTGGCAGGGACTCAGCATAAATCGGAACATAATCTGAAAACGCACAGCCGGGAAGATCCGTCACGTGAGTCAGGCGGGTCACATGGCGGCGGACAATCCGGACACGATCACGCTTCCTCCGGGCACCACAAGGCGCATTCTTCCC
>JAGXLE010000282.1 GCA_018334855.1 Desulfobacterales bacterium
GGGAGGACCCATTCCCGAAAAGTCGGCGTTAAAGATTGTCATGTCCGCCGGACCGGGTCATCAGGGACAGTGGCGGCTCGCGGAAAAAGACGTCCGGGCCGCTCTTGCGGACGGACAAGTATCTGATATGGCGGATAGCGCCGGGCAGAAAGAAGATTCGGCCGAACAAAACGCCCCGCCGGAAAAAACAGAGACCCCCCCGGCACAGGGTTCTTCCGACACCAGCCGGGAAATGACTTCCGCGGTAAACAGGGCCGTGGATAAAGCGGTAAAACAAGCAGTGGAAAATGCACTGGACAAAAAACTCGATGAAAAACTGGACCAGAAGCTCGCACCGGTAATGCGGATACTTTCAGAGTTAAAAAATCCGGGGCCAAGCGCCAACGAAATTTTCGGCGGCATCGGATATATCGTTGGCCTGTTCGGCGTTGCTGCATACATCTATTCCCGCAGGCAATAAGCATGCTTGACGAACCTTTTGCCAGCGGCAATTCCGTGATTCACAGGCTCGATCCCCGTTTCCGGGTCATGGCCGCAATTGTTTATTCCTTTGTAGTGGCAATTGTTTACCGGTTTCCGGCCCTTGGTCTGGCTCTGGCGGCCTCCCTGTCCATGATCGGCCTGGCGGGCCTGAATCCCGGACGCGTGTTTTACCGGCTGCTGCTGGTAAACGGTTTCGTGGCCCTGTTCTGGGTGGTTCTGCCGTTTACCGCCGGCGGTGAGATCCTGTATCAGCTCGGGCCGCTGGGTATCCAAAAACGGGGAATTGTACTGGCCGCACAGATCACGCTGAAATCTAATGCCATTTTAATGGCCCTGATCGCCCTTACGGCCACCATGTCGTTTGCCACCCTCGGCCATGCCATGAATCAGTTGAAATTTCCGGAAAAACTGGTTTATTTATTATTATTGACCTATCGCTATATTTTTGTCATCGAACAGGAATACAAGAAAATCCTGCGCGCGATCAAAATCCGGGGGTTTTCCCCGGGCACATCGTTGCACTGCTATAAAACTTATGCCTACGTGATCGGCATGCTGTTTGTGCGGGCTTCGGCCCGGGCCGAGCGGGTTTACCAAGCCATGCGGTGCCGGGGGTTTGCGGGGAAATTCTACAGTCTTGCAGAATTTGATTCAAGCCGCAGAAACTATGTATTTACCGCGCTGGTGACCCTTGCCGCCGCCGGAATCCTGTATCTGGAATATTTGCCCAAATGAATAACCGCGAACCGGAAAAGCCCCCTGTTATCCGCCTGTCGGATATCTGTTTTTCATATCCGGGCGGCCCGATGGTGTTGGACCATCTCCATTTAAGCGTCTTCCCCGGCGAGCGCATCGGTATCCTTGCCCCCAACGGCAGCGGGAAAACCACGCTTTTTCATATCATCATGGGACTTCTCTTCCCGCAGGCCGGAACTATTGAGATTTTCGGAGAACCCGTGCGCACGGAAAAGGATTTCCGGGCTGTAAGAAAAAATATCGGCCTGTTGTTCCAGGATGCAGATGACCAGCTCTTTTCCCCCACGGTGCTCGAGGACGTGGCATTCGGCCCCCTGAACATGGGAAAATCCAAGCAGGAGGCGTTTGCCATATCCCGACAGACGCTATCCTTTCTCGGTCTTTCAGGTTTTGAAGACCGCATCACCTTTAAACTCTCGGGCGGTGAAAAAAAACTGGTCTCCCTGGCCACGGTGCTGGCCATGTCCCCCCGGGTGCTTCTGCTGGATGAACCCCTTACCGGGCTGGACCAGGATACCCAGAGAAAACTGGTTTCCATCCTTTCGGAAATTGATTTGACCTATATGGTGATTTCCCATGATATCGACTTTATAGAGGCGACAGCCGAAAAAATTTACACTATGAAAGACGGTAAAATTATGGTAGATCAAGGAGTATATATCCATCGGCACAAGCATGCCCATATGCTCGGCAACATGCCCCACCAGCACGAATAAATCCCCCGTATGTGACGAATACCTTGATACTCGGGGACAGATCTGAAAACGCTTCCCTTTCAACGGGTTTCGGCGGGGAGCCAGCACGCATATGGAGATAATAAGTCCATTAACAATTTCATATTGATAATTTGTTAACAACCCGACAGTTTTAAACAGCTTTTAAAGGACGCCACAAAATCATCGAGTTGTGAATAAGATTTTTACATACATATCAAAATCCCGATCTTTATGTTTTTTGTTTTAAACCAAGAAGTTTATACAGTTGCTCCATTTATTGACAATCCTTATTCATTATTATTTATTCCTTTCAGAATATATAAATAAGGGAAAAGAAAAATGCGCATGACCATTCAGAAAAGCGATGTCGCAAACGTATTATCCCAGATCCAGGGTCTGACTGGCAGAAAAACCAGCCTGGCCATAACGGAAAACGTATTGATTCAAACCGGCGATGACGGCATTCAACTGACCGCAACAGATCTGGAAACCGGGTTTGAAGGTTTTTTTCCGGCCGAAGTCGAGGCCCCCGGGGCCCTGGCTGTGAATGCGCGCAAGTTTTATGAAATTGTCCGCAATTTTCCCACGGAGACCGTCCGGA
>JAGXLE010000039.1 GCA_018334855.1 Desulfobacterales bacterium
TTTTTATAGGAGATACCGCCCGTGACCTGCAGGCGGGACAGGCTGCAGGGATTTCCTGCCTGCTGGTACGTACAGGCCATGGCCGGGATACAGAAGCAGACCTTAAAAATTACGGCATAAAAAACATCGAAGCAAAAACCGTTTTTATATTTGATGACCTGCTTTCAGCGTGCATGGCAATAACTGACTGAAGCGCCTGAAAGGAATATTAACAAAGATGAGGGATTTCAAAGAAATAGCCGAAGAACATATCCGGGTGCTCCAGGATTCCATAGAGCTTTACCGGCAGAATTTAAAGCAAGCCGCACAACTGTGCATAAACGCACTTGCCGGCAAGGCAAGGATACTTGTATGCGGAAACGGGGGAAGCGCTGCAGATGCCCAGCATTTCGCAGCCGAACTTGTCGGACGCTATGAAACAGAGCGCAAAGGGCTTGCGGCCATCGCACTGTCCACGGATACCTCTGCAATCACTGCCATCGGCAACGACTATGGTTTTGATGAAGTCTTTTCCAGGCAGATCCGGGCCCTGGCCTGCAAAGAAGACGTCCTCGTCGCCATAAGCACCAGCGGGAATTCTTCAAATATAGTGCAGGCCGCAAAAGAAGCCCGGGAGGCGGGGATGAAGATCATTGCCTTTACAGGACAAAACGGCGGACGCCTGGGCGAAATGGCCGACGTTTTATTTGCCGCAGCATCGAAGCGCACAGCCAGGATCCAGGAAATACACGAAATAGGTTTGCATGCGCTGGCAGAAGCCATTGAAACAGAAACCTGCCGATAGGTGACAAATGCAGAAAACACCGATTCTTGCCAAAAACCTGGCCGAATTCCTTAAAAACGCCGGAATGCGGCATGTATGGGTTATAGGCGATATTCTTCTCGACCAGTACATAGAAGGGGATATAGAAAGGCTTTCGCCTGAAGCGCCTGTACAGGTCGTTAACGTCTCAAAAGAATTCAGCCGGCTGGGAGGCGCGGCAAATGTGGCAAACGGGCTGGCCGCATTCGGGATCAAGGTTACCCTTGCCGGCATTATAGGATCAGACAGTGCAGGCGAAAACCTTCTGGAACTGTGCCGCAAACACGGCATTAAAACCTGCGGAATACTGGCAATAAAGGACCGCCCCACCATAAGGAAACTTCGTGTTATTTCCAGAAGCCAGCAGATGATAAGGCTGGACTGGGAACAAACCCATGCCATTGACAAACAGTCTGAAAACGAAATCCTCCGGGCACTTGATAAGGCGGAACCTCCTGATGCTGTTCTTCTGAGCGATTACGCAAAAGGGGTGCTAACAGACTCGCTGATACAGGCACTCATATCAAGAGGCGCAAAACACGGAGCTGCCGTTGCGGTGGACCCCAAGCCCAGGCGGCTTGAGAGATACAGGGGGGCAACCGTAATCACACCGAACCTCAAAGAATTTCAGGCAGCCCTGGACCGCAACATAGATCCGTGGGATGACCAGGCCATGAAGTCAGCCGCGGGCCGGCTATGCAAAAACGCAGGCATAAAAGCTATGCTTGTGACAATGGGCAAGGCGGGCATGGCTGTCTGGACGGCCGAGGGCGGTCTTCACAGAATCGAGGCCACGGCCAGGGAAGTATACGACGTAACAGGTGCCGGTGATACCGTAATGTCGGCCCTGGCCATGGCTCTTGCAAACGGAGCTGACCTGCATACGGCTGCAATCATATCCAACGCCGCAGCAGGTATTGCTGTGGGCAAGGCCGGCACCGCGGTTGTAGAGCCCGCCGAACTGATGGAGGCACTCTCTCCTCACGCCGAAGACAAGATTCTCGACAGCATGATGCTGGAAGAACGTTTGCGCCTGTGGCGTATCCAGCAGAAAAAAATAGTATTTACAAACGGTTGCTTTGACCTGCTGCATGCCGGCCACCTCCACATTTTAAACCAGGCCGCATCATTCGGCGATGTTTTGATGGTGGGGATCAATACGGATGATTCAATACGGAGGATAAACAAGGGACCGGACCGCCCCCTTATACCTCAACAGGAAAGAGCATCCATAGTGGCGGCATTAGACTGCGTGAACGCGGTTATCCTGTTTGACGAGGACACTCCGGTGGAGCTGATCAGAAAAATCAAGCCCGATGTGCTGGTTAAAGGAGCCGACTACACGATAGACCAGGTCGTGGGAAAAGAAGTGGTTGAAGCATACGGCGGCCAGGTGCGCCTGGTGGATCTTTTGCCCGACAAGTCGACCTCTTCACTTATCCGGAGGATAAGGGGAAATTACAGAACTGAATAAATTTCAAAAACTCAGCTACGGCCTCTCTCATTTCCGGCAATTGCGGGCCTATCGGGCCACTTTTGCCGCTGGAGGGCCGCTAAGGCCGCAGCACATGCAATAAAAAGAAAAAACGCACCTATTACGAAAACTCCGTATGCTTCAAGAACATCGCTTCCGTAATCGCCAAAAAAGAAACTGCTTGTAAAAGTATGGAGAAAAACACCCGCTGCCATTAAAGCCAGAGGCACCCATTTTTTCCACCCCCAAGGATTCATGACAAGCAAATAATAGATAAGAAACGCGTGGGCAAGTATCAATAAAATATAGTGATGCTTCCAGGATCGCTCCGAGAGAAGAAGCATTGCAAGAAACACCATTGCAAATTCGCCCAGATTCCCTAAATTCCTCGGCTTTTCCCGCGGGGTGCGGCAAAACCAGGCAAGGGCCCCCACTACAGCAAGAGAGGCAGCCTTGACTATATAGGAAACCGTTTTGGGATCAAGAGATACAAAATTGATTTTTAAAGCCTCGTAAATGCCCTCCTTTGGTTCTGCAGCAATGGCGGTGGAATCTGAAAGAAGCCTGTAGAAAATACCTGTAAATGACTGATTCAGATGCTGAGTCTGCATATATCCAACCTCTGCGCCCTTTATAAACGGGACAATCATCTGGTGGAACCACTGTATTACCAGATTATGATTGAATTCAAAGCCCAGCAATAGCCCCGGCACTATCCAGCAAAATATTACGATGCCTGCAATTGAACCTCCGGCGCTGACCCACTTGCGTTTATACAGAAAATAGGGAATAAAAAGAGCCGGCGTTACTTTAAGTACGGTGGCAAGACCTATGCTTAAACCCGACAGAAAATCCTTTCCGTGATATGAGCAAAACAATCCACAGACAACAAGCCCCCCTATTAGAATATTTACGTTGCCGTGTGTTAAATCGCTTATAAATACTCGCATGCTAAGCAGCATAATTATAAATAATGCCCAGTAGGGCATGGGCGGGCCGTTGTTTCTGGCAACCCTTTCAACAGCCCAAAATATAAATATCACTATTGCAAACTTAAATAAAAACCAGGCCATAGATCCTGCCAGGGGCCCCATGGCATGAAATGGGATAAGGATTATAGCCATAAAGGGAAGATTGGGGTACCTTAAACCTTCACCCCCGTAAATTGTCTCCCCGTCCAAAAGCAACTCGGTATGCTGGGTCCAGCGCAGAAATGCCGTGCGGTCTTCAAGCGCCTTGTCAAAGACCTTGATACCCGAAGATAAAAACATGGCAAGAAACACTACGAACAAAAGCTTTTTAAACACGCCGCCGGATTTAACTGTCATGAAAGTCTGGTCCCTTATCGATAATCAGCAAAGCCTTTATCCCGCAGGAAGGTAATACGTCTCTTTAAAAACAGCCGAAAGGCTGAAGGATTTAAAACTACATATCCGAAAGACCACATTGTGTCAATACTGTTAAAAAGACTTCTACCTGTATTTCCCGCAGATTCCGGCCTTTTCTTGACTTATCTCTGAAAAATGCTAAACAGGGTTCATTAAACCTTGCAGAGCAGGAATAAAATGAAACTTGCGTTCTGTCTTTTTAAATATTTTCCCTATGGAGGACTGCAGCGGGATTTTTTCCAGCTTGCACGCACATGCATCTGCCGGGGGCACCGGGTGGACGTCTATACCGGTTCATGGAAAGGAGAACAACCCAATGATCTGAGGGTTTTTATATTCCGAACAAAAGACTTACAAACCATCGCAGGTATGTATCCTTTGCCAGGAGGGCAAATAAGCTCATCGCACAGGAAGGCTACGACGCCGTTGTTGGATTCAATAAAATGCCGGGTCTGGACGTGTATTTTGCCTCGGACTCATGCTATGCGGCAAGAGCAAAGCAAAAAAACTTTCTATACAGAATCTCAGGCCGATGCAGGACTTTAATGGCAATGGAGCGGGCTGTTTTTGGCAGACAATCAAAAACGGAAATCATCTCAATATCGGAAAATGAAAAAAAGCGCTACATGGACTGCTACGGTACTGAGAAAAGCCGGTTTCATTGCGTGCCGCCCGGTATTTCAAAAAAACGCCTGGCTCCTGCAAATGCCCCGGAAAACAGAGACGAAATACGCGAAAAATTTTTTGCAGATGAAAATACGCACATTGTATTGATGGTCGGCTCCGGTTTTAAAACCAAGGGCGTGGACCGTGCAGTACGGGCAATATCGGCTCTGCCCGAACGCCTGAAAGAAAAAACCCTGCTGGTAATTGTAGGCAAAGGAAAAACCCGGCCTTACCTGAGACTGGCAAAAAGACTCGGTGTTTTACCCAATATACATTTTATGGGGCAGCGCGATGATGTAGCAAAATTTATGGCGGGGGCCGATCTTCTGCTGCATCCCTCATATCACGAGAATACCGGCACTGTTTTAATAGAAGCCATGGCAGCGGGCCTGCCCGTTCTTGCAACCGGAACCTGCGGCTACGGATCCCACGTCAAGCGGGCCGGCGCGGGCAGACTGGTGCCTTCGCCCTTCAGGCAGGAGACATTAAACAACATGCTTGCCTCCATGCTCTCTGATAAACAAATGGAGCAATGGGGAAAAAACGGTAAAAAATATGTTGCGGAAACAGATGTATACAGTATGCATCAAAAGGCCGCGGAAATAATCGAGACGGTGGCCGCCGGGCGGCGCTTTTCTTAATACCCGACAACAGGAAAGCTTGTTTCTGAAATGGAAAAAAACCTGAAACTCTCTGTAATCATACCCGTCTACAACGAAGAAGATACCGTTTTAAATGTAATTGAAAAGGTCAGGGCCGTGGATCTGCCCAAGGAAATCATCGTGGTAAACGACTGCTCAACAGACGGTACCGGCCAGGTGCTTGACAATTATCCGAAAGACGATTCCATAAAAGTTGTCCATCATGATGTCAACTCCGGCAAAGGCGCAGCCATACAGACGGCCAGGCAGTTTATAACAGGAGACCTGGTGATTATCCAGGACGCCGACCTTGAATACAACCCCGCGGAATACCCGCGCATGTATAAATTTTTTGTCGAAAACAATGCGGATGCAGTTTACGGAAGCCGGTATTCGGGAAACGAGGTAATGGTGGACAGTTTTTTCCATTACTACGGAAACAAGTTCCTTACATTTCTTTCAAATATTTTTACCAATTTGCATCTTACGGACATGGAAACCTGCTACAAGATGATCCGGGCGGAGATTTTCAAAGAAATACCCCTGGAATCGAAGTGTTTCGGCTTTGAACCCGAGATTACAGCCAGGCTTGCAAAAAGAAGGGCCCGCATTTTTGAAGTGCCCATATACTATGAGCCGCGCATATATGAACAGGGAAAAAAAATAGGCTGGCAAGACGGCGTCAAGGCCATCTGGTATATTGTAAAATTTAATCTTTTCAGAAAATAAAAGATGTACCCATGAAAGATTCTGCCGCCACCATCAGCTGCATAAGGAAAAACAATCTTTTAATTAACAAAGATTACGTAAAATTTTTAGAAGAGACGAAGCTTGATTCCTTTGAGTCCGTATGGCGGCACAAACCGGATGAAACCGTAAAAGACATAAAACCCAGGTCAGTTTCCCGCTTTACTGTTAAACACGGTGATACCCCGAAAAGCCTGTATTTAAAGCGCCACAACCTGGAATTTGTGGGTTTCAGGCGTATACTCAGGGCTTTTTTGCGCAGAAAGGCCATTTCACAGGGGATTCTTGAATTTGAAAATATATGTAATTTCAGAAAAAGCCGGCTTCCGACAGTCACGCCGGTGGCTGCGGGAGAAAAATTTAACGGATTTTTAAGAGCTCGCTCATTTCTGGTTACCGAGGATTTTTACCCCTATATTTCCCTGGAATACCTGCTTGATCACAGTCCGCATTTTTTTGAAGGCCGGCAGGGCGAGCCCAGAAAAAAAACACTTATAAATGAAATCTCGGCTCTGGCAAAAAGAATGCATCAAAGCGGATTTAACCACAGGGATTTTAATGCAACCCACATTCTCCTGCATTACAAAGAAGAAACCGGGCCTCCGGAGCTTGCGCTTTTTGATCTCCAGCGGGTTGAAAATCACGGATTTATGAGGCTTAGATGGAAAATAAAAAGTCTTGCCCGGCTTAATTACAGCCTGCCTGATGAAATTTTTAGCCCGCAGGACCGTATGAACATACTTCTTTTTTATAACGGCAGAACCAGCCCGGGTTTTTCAGACCGCCTTCAATGGTTCTGGATAAAAAAGAAAACCGCCAAGATCCGGCGGCATACCGAAAAAAGAAGAGCCGGAAAAAAAGGCATGGGCTGAATTTTATTTTCCTGCTTCCCTTTAGAAATTCAATATACAAATAGAAAGAAAGCAGGCTGCCCATGAAGTTAAAAAACCTTTACTAATGTTTGCAAAAATATGTAGATATGAGTAGTTTCATTTATTATGCTATGCTCCATGAATATTCAAGACGGAATGAGGGGAAAAACTGCCTTGACATTGATGTTCAACACAGTGTATTTTTTAAATAATATGCCGAAGATATTGTTATACACAGCAAGTCAGAAGAACGGTCTGTATATCATGAAAAGAGAGCAACGCATTGGCCGGGAATAATAGCACATGTGAGCCCGGAATATTTGTTCGCTGGAAATTTGGATATGACCCATTGACTGGACAATAAGAGCCGTATGTATCGAGCGATTCAAGTACGGCTCTGTAGAAGCTTGAAGGAGAAACCCCCTCGTGCTTCTCGACTGGGCTGCTCGAAGAGATGGAAAAACTCACTGGCAACGCTGTGGTTCTGAACACCTCACTCAACCGACTTGGCGAACCGATGATCGGCGCGCCGGAAGAAGCCCTCAATATGTTCCACGGTAGCGATCTGCAGTGCCTCGAGATGAAAGATATTTTGATGAGAAAAATTAGTGTAAAATGAAAGATACGGATCTGCCACTGATAACAATTATCATCCCCGCCTACAACTATGCTCATCTCCTTCATAGAGCGGTAGAATCTGTCATGGCACAGATTGACGATGCCAATGCCGAAGTTCTTATTATAGACGATGGATCAACAGATGAAACCCCCGCAACGATAGAGTCTTTATCAAGAAAGTTTCCACAAGGCTTTCGTGCCTTACGCAAAGAAAACGGTGGCTTGGCCTCTGTTCGCAATCGGGGGATACTTGAAGCAAATGGTCAGTATTTGATTTTCTTAGACGCAGACGATGAAATGGTTACAAATGCTTTAAAGGCGATCCAGCAACACATCTTGAACAACCCTGAAAGCCAGATGATAATATGTGGACATATTTCTATAGAAGAAAATGGAAGTTCTCGGAATCACTTACCCAGTAAACTATCTAATGACCCGGTTACAAGACTTTCTGATTACCTTTTAAGCAAGAAAACGAAATTGGTGAATGGTGCGTGCGTGATGCATCGGAAGGTATTTGAAAGAGGAAATTATCCAGAACTATTTCGCAATTCAGAAGACATCCCGGTTTTTTCTCAAGTGCTTGCCAACTATTCATGCTCAATACTCAAACAACCTGTGGCCAAGATATACAAGCATAATGACAGTCTTAGACACAATATAAATCACGCAAAGGCTGGGGAATTAAAGCTTGTTGAAGAAGTGTTTTCGCCACAACGTCTAGATAAAAAATTCTTTAAACTCAAAAATGCCTATAAAGTGCAACGATGTCTTTCCTTATTCCGTACCGCCTATCTTGTAGAGGATATTGACACTGCAAAGTACTATTTTAAAAAAGCGTTGAAGCATGATCCTCGAGTTCTTTTTAAGTTTTCCTATGTCAGTAAAGCGCTACGAATGTGGAAAAAGTCTTTAGTTAAAAGGATAACCAAATCACCCAAACAACTCTAAATAAATTAAAGTGGTGTACAAATCGCCATTTGAGTAAATTGACCCAGGTTTGTTACCCTATGGTCAATTACTTTAAAGTGTGACGAAATATACCTATTGAACTCATTGAATGTCCATTCTCTGATATGTGATTTATTTTTAGGGGGACCATAATATTTCACTTTCCAAGGTTTATGCATAAGGGATCTATCTGGAGTAGAAATCACGAGATATTCAAACTTAATTCCTTTAATAAAACTGATTAGCTCATCAGGATCGACTATATGCTCAATAACATCTGAACAGATGACGACATCGGTAGACAAGTCAGGAACTTCATTGAAATTGCATACTTTCCATTTTCTTTCTGGATACTTTTCTTTTAAAATTTCTACATTTACAGAAAGCTCCAAGCCGATAGTTTGGTATTCTTCAAAATATGTCATTAATTTATAGCCTGACCCACATCCAATATCGATAATACTTCTAAAGTTATGTTTTTTCATCAGGCCTAAAGCATGTAAATAAACCTCCAGTTGCCATTGGTCTTCTTTTGATGAATCATCGTAGTGACAATATTCTTTTCGCGACCTATAAAGTTTATTTATACAGTATCTATTTGACAAAGTTTTCTCCTGCAAAACCTCTTTTTAAAGCTCTATGGACTTGCTTTGGAAGCTAAAACATAGCAGAGTGCCGCATATCCTTGGATTTATATTTTGTACTATGCCATACTAATATAATAAAATCAAGAATTTATTTTTATTCAGGAGCCCCTAAGTAAAACCTGTTTTCAAAAAAGTTAATTTCCCGAGCTCATCCCGAAATATTTTATTTGCTACCGGCAGGTCGTCCCAGTTTTCCATCAGGCGCCTGCAGTCCTTTTTGAATTTTTTCCGGAATAGTTTC
>JAGXLE010000283.1 GCA_018334855.1 Desulfobacterales bacterium
AGAAGAGACTTTGCGCTGATTGGCACCCTGGGGGCCACCTTTTTGTCCTGCCTTGCATAGCCGAAATAGGGGATCACCGCTGTTATTCTCCTGGCTGACGACCGCTTGAATGCATCGATCATCAGCAGCAGCTCCACCAGGTTGTCATTGACCGGGTTACAGGTTGACTGGATGACAAATACATCTTTTGCCCTTACATTGTCATCGATTTCAATCTGTACTTCTCCGTCGCTGAAGCGCTTGACCTTGGCGTTTCCCGGCGGCTGGTTGAGATTTCTGCATATGGCCTCTGAAAGTTCGGGGTTTGACGAGCCGGCAAAAATGATATATCCGTTGTTGTCCACTTCCATGAGCCCTCTTTGAGGTTGAGGTTATTGTTGCAGCCTCGTTTAAATGGCTGGGGCGGGAGGATTCGAACCTCCGAATGCAGGAACCAAAATCCTGTGTCTTACCGCTTGACGACGCCCCAGCAACCTTTTGCCTTCTGCACAGGATGCGGCAAAACACAGTGCTATGCCAGCAGCTGCGTATGAAAAACCTGCCATTGCCGATGACCGGATATTTTACGGCATGCGGTTTCAGCTTTTTTTGTATTTTTAAATATCCCGAAAACCGAGGACCCGCTGCCGCTCATAAGGGCGCCCCCGGCCCCGCATTCAACAAGCGCCTTTTTTGCAGCCGCGATTTCCGGGCAAAGTTCCATGGCCGCCGGTTCGAGCGAGTTATACAGCTGTTTTGGCCCATTAGTTTCCCAATCAAGTTCAAAAATAGATTTTGTATGTATTTTTTTGGTTTTTGTCAATGCCAAATTCAATTTTTTATACACCTCTGCAGTGGATACAGAGCGGCCCGGGTATATTAAAACCAGCGGCATGGCAGGCAGTCCTGAAAACCGGGTAAGTTTTTCCCCGATGCCGGCAGCCACGGCCGGGCCTCCGAAAATAAAGAAAGGCACATCCGCGCCCAGAAAGCGGCCTATCTCCATCAGGGTATCGGATGCAATCGGATGGTCGTAATAACGATTAAGCCCGCTAAGCACCGCCGCGGCATTGCTGCTGCCGCCTCCGAGTCCGGCTCCCACTGGAATCCGCTTTTCGATTTCTATGACCAGACCCTGGTCGTGAAGGCCTGTTTCTGAAAAAAAAGCTTTTGCCGCCCTGTATGCCAGATTATTATGATCTTCCGGCACCTTAGGGTGGCTGCATGCCACCGACACCCCGGAAGACGCATCAGGTGAGCCAAACGAAAACCGGACGGTATCATAAATCCCGATGCAGCACATCAGGGAAATCAGATCATGATAACCGTCCGATCGTTTACCGAGTACCTCCAGATACAGGTTGATTTTGGCAGGTGCCCGCAGTTGCACTTATTTTTTCAGCTTTATAACTGTGATACCCTGCTTGATTCTCATGACATAAAAGGAGAGGGTGTCTCCTTTTTCGGCGGCAGCAATGGTTTCCCGGAAATCTTTTACCGAGCTTACAGGCTCGTGGTTGATTTCCCTGATGATGTCTCCCCTTCTGAATCCGGCTTCGGCGGCCTTGCTGCCGGCCTCTATGTTATTTACAATCACGCCCTTGGTGTTTTCCAGGTTATATTGTTTTGCAATTTCTGGTTCTATATTGACCACATCCATACCCAGGGCGGCTTTTTCTGTTTCACCGGGCGTCTTTTCACGGCCGGCGAGTTTGTCTTCTTTCCGCTTGGCAAGAGTTACAGAAACGGTGTCGGTCTTGCCCCCGCGCACAAATTTGATCCTGGCTTTTTCTCCGGGCTGGATCTCTGCGATCATCCTGGAGAGCTCCCGGGGAGAATCCACCGGCTGGCCGTTTACAGCGACAATAATGTCATTTGCCCTGAGCCCTGCCTCGGCTGCAGGATCGCCTTCAAAGACCTTTGTGATCAAAACGCCCTTGTCCACGTTATAATATTCCTTAAGCTCGTCATTTAACTGCTGGATGCCGACACCCAGCCATCCCCGGGTTACCTCTCCGGTCTCTTTGAGCTGTGATATTATATCTTTGGCCAGGTTGGACGGAATCGCAAAGCCTATGCCTTCTCCGCTGGCTACAATGGCGGTATTGATGCCTATGACATCGCCTTCCATATTGATAAGGGGGCCGCCGCTGTTTCCGGGGTTAATGGAGGCATCGGTCTGTATAAAATCGTCATACGGGCCGGTGCCGATAACGCGCCCTTTTGCGCTTATAATTCCGGCTGTTACTGTGTGATCGAGTCCGAAAGGATTTCCGATGGCCACGACCCACTCGCCTATGTTGATATTTTCTGAGTCGCCCAGGCTCAGAGTCGGCAGGTCGCCGTCGGGTTTAATCTTTATCAGGGCCAGGTCCGTGCTCGGGTCTGTTCCGATTATTTCCGCGTCGTATTCTTTTCCGTCTTTGAGCTTGACCTGGATTTCATCTGCATTTTCAATTACGTGGTTGTTGGTTACTATATGGCCTTGCTTGTTCAGGACAAATCCTGATCCAAGGCTTTTGCGCTTAAACTCCCTGCCGGGATTCTGCTGTCCGAAGTTTCTCC
>JAGXLE010000284.1 GCA_018334855.1 Desulfobacterales bacterium
CCATGAGCTGATCGGACCGGTCATGGCCAAGCTGGCCCTGAACCGTTCCGGGGAGATCGGTGCCAATGCCCGCAAATAACCTACCGGTCATCGGTGTGTCAGACTTTCGGGGTCAGCATTTGTGCCCGCTTCTTATAGTATCGGCACAGCCTGGCCAGTGCACGGGCGGCCCGGCTAATTGAGGGAAATACAGCATACCCGGCCCGGCCGAAGGCTGAACGTATGGCTGCACCCTCGGAAGCCAGCCATGGATCGCCCCCTTCTGAATCCACTGCAAAAACTACGGGCTTTCGGCCCCGCCGCTCTTTTAGCCGCTCGATGGTCTGCCGGGTGAGATCAGGAGTCTCGGGCATATGAAATGCATTGCGCGCAATAAGACGCTCTGTGAGGATTATGCCCACGTCCTGTTCTTGTTCGGCCATATCGACAAGACTGCCCAGACAATCCAAATCAGTGAAAACCTTCCACAAATCCAAAGGGTTGCCGGCAATGGAGCCGGCTGCCGGGACAAGCTCCTTTAACCGCTGCATGGCCGTTGCGCTCAACTGCGGAACGGACAGGCCCTCCCGGATAAAGCTGTCACCGGCAGTCACACTGGTCCCCCCGCCACCGCTTAAAACAAAAACGCCCTCTGATGAGGGGGCGCCGACAAAAGCACACGCCATAAGAGCGTCCACCCATTCATTCATTGTATGCACACTGATCATATTGGCCTGGCGAAATACCGCCTCCCATACAGCTGAACTGCCGGCCATTGCCCCCGTGTGTGAGGCAGCAGTGCGGGCGCCGGCATCGGTTTCTCCTCCTTTGAGAAGGACAATAGGTTTGTCCAAACCCGTGTCACGGGCAAGCGTCAAAAGTCTTCCCCCGTCAGAAACACCTTCCAGATAGATGCCGATCACGCGAATTGCGGGGTCTTTACCGAATGCTTCCAGAAAATCAAGCGTATCTGTAACGCTTCCGTTTCCAACGCTGACCGCTTTTTCCACCCCCAGGCCCAGGGATGCAGTATATTCGGTCAGCCTCTGAGTCATGCCGCCGGACTGGGAAATAATACCCAGCGGCCCGGCAAGGCCCGGTATGGCGCCCCAGGCGGTCAATCGCGCAGCGGGACGGTACGGTCCCATGCAGTTCGGCCCGATCACCAGCACGCCATGCTTCTCGCATGCTGCGACCAGGTTATCTGCCAGGTCTTTTCCTTCACTGGTTCCGGTTTCATCAAAGCCGGCGGTCAGCAGATGAACATGGCGCGCCCCCTTTTCGGCGCACTCGGCGATCAAATCCGGGACTTTTGGGGCCCCAACCGCAATGATGACCAGGTCAGGTATCTCCGGCAGCGATGCCAGATCCGGCCAGGCCTTGATTCCGAGTATATCCTCTGCTTTGGCGTTGATTGGATACAGCCGGCCTTCATAGCCGGACTCGATGAATTTGCTTAAAAAGCTCAGTCCGCCAAGACGTGTTCCGGACCGGGAGACCCCTACCAGGGCGATGCTTTCAGGGTTGAAAAATTTCTCCATGTCCGCAGGGCTAAGACGCATATCGTTTCTGCCTCCTTTTCTGCATGCCGGATGCCTTGCAGCATGGCAAGACGGATTACGTATTCAGGGTTTTAAATCAGAGAGTTTAGGCTGGCTGGATAGATTTGACAAGCAAAAATGAGATATAATCCGGAATAGGAACATTTGTCAGGCAAAGATATGCTTACCTTAATTGCAATAATGCAACCAATTTTTTATTGCCGAACGTGTCGGCGTTTCCGAAAGCCTCATGATTTTTATTGTCAGGTGTAAAAAAGAAAGGAGGGGAAAAAAAGAAAAACCTGACTGATATTTCGCGGGACTTTTTCCGGAGACAGCAATATGATCTGAAGCTTGTCTGAATAAAACCTGTTTAAAAGGATAAAACCGGTTGCCGGTAAATATATAAAAAATCCAGGAGATAAGACCCAGAAAAGAGGGGTTCTTTTCTGCAACAATATTTCCTGCTCCGTTGCCTCGGTGCAACTCTTTCATGCACTTGGCTGGATTGCCGGGTTATCATCTTTTCATACCAACTGTACCACATTTATCGCATCATCTACTCTCAGCCTCCAGAAATTGCCAGCGGCCCAATAACGGCTGCCGGCCGCTGGCATTAACCATAGCGCATTCCGCAGGCATCGGCTGATAAAATGAAAAAGTCATCCCGGGCTCCTCAGTTGCCCCATGTATCTGCCACTGCTTCTTTCCTAAGATGCTCTTCCCATGCTTTTTCTCCCCACATATCCGGGGTGGTTTCATCAACCGGCAGTATGGACTCCCAGGATACATTCATTTCCTTGAAAATCCTTTCCAGCTCCTCTTCATCCGGTGCGAGCCATACGCAGTATCTTACGCCTTCGGCCTGGTTAATATATGTTCTGATCCACTTTGCCGATTCCAGCTTTGCCATCTTGCGCCAGTTCTCCTGCACCACATTGCAGTCAATGCCCGGATTGTGATGGACGACCATGAATTTTTTCGTTTTTGCCATGACCAGCCTCCTTTGTTTTTTATGTTAAT
>JAGXLE010000285.1 GCA_018334855.1 Desulfobacterales bacterium
GAGGAGACAGACAAATAAATCCGGGCAGCTCGAAACCCTTTTCGCCCAATGGATCGATCTGGTTGTGCGGGCCGGCAATCTCACATCTTATTGAATTCCTAAAATCCTGTTTTATATTTATTCAGGATAAACAAGTATGATGAACTAGTAAAAAGCAATCTACACCGCCGCGGCGGTATTTTTGCAGAAAGCAAATCCGTAAGCACCTTGGCTGATCGGCGGCGCGAAAAAGGAGTTTCCTCGCTCCAGGAGCCTCTTTGAGTCTCAATTTCCGCTCGGAAACCCGCTTTTTTCGCACCGCCGTCAGGGCAACGAAGTGCAATTTCGGAAATGCGCAAAAAAGGATTTCCCTTGAAGTCAAGGCTCAGGGGCGGTTTTTGAAGCGCCATTGAGCGTTTTCTGGAAAAATTCAAACAATAAAGAAAGATTATGGGCAACAGAATAAAGACAACAGTCCTGCTTGCAGTACTTACGGTAATAATCATGGCAATCGGCCGGGCGCTGGGCGGAAACGGCGGAATGGTGATAGCCCTCGTTATCGCCGGGGCGATGAACTTTTTTTCCTACTGGTATTCGGACAAACCCCGTATCCGGCCGCAGCGCAATGCAGCTGTTTTCAACCCATCCGCCCATAGCAGACCGGGTTTCCAGGCTGCGGACAAGGCCCGGGGCAACGGATCAAAATTCAACCGGTGCTGAAAATAAAGGATTGCAAAAATCGGGCGAACTGTGGCAGAGGCTGAGGTAGTCTTTTGTCCTTAAAAACCTTATATTTTCGGATGGAGATGAGGCGCTACTATATAAAATCGGGCTGCAGGCTATGAAAACCATTGATCCGGAGACTATAGAAGCGATTTACAAGGCGGTGGAAAATGAACCGCTTGCGCGTACATTTAAAATGAGGCTTCTGGAACTGGGGTATGGATACTCAAAAGTTGAAATGCCATACGATCCGGAATCCATGGCGAACCTGTATGCTCGGGCCCACGGCGGGGCTATTTTTTCGCTTATAGACGAAGCCTTTGAAACGGCCAGCCAGACGGCAGGCTGCATTGCCGTGGCCCTTAACGTAAATGTAACCTATGTGAATAGCCCGGCATCCAAAACAATGCTTTGGGCTAAAGCCTGTCAAATCAGCAGTTCCAGAAAAATAGCCAGCTACGACATCAAGGTTAAAGACAGCGACCGGCAGCTTGTGGCCACCTGCCAGGCAATAGCATATCTTACCGGCAGGCCGCTGCCTTTTAAACACTGACCATGGATGCAGCAGATACGGAGTCACCCTGGCGGCAGGCGGGAGCAATGCTTAAATAACCAACCAAACCGACAAAAGGAACAACCTCATGAAAATTAAAATCTTTCTCGTGGACAATCAACTGGTGGTTCGGCAGGGAATCAAGGCCCTTCTGTCCAAAGAACAGGATATCGAGGTGGCAGGAGAATCGGCAGAGGCTGAAGATGCCGTGGAAGCAGTGCGGCGGATCAAACCAGACGTGGTGATTGTCGAAACCACGGTACCCGGCCTTGAAAGCCTTGATGCCATCAGAATGTTAAAAGAGGCCAGCAGCAGTTCAGAAATACTTATTCTTACAACCCAGCAGAACAAGAAACAGGTCAGGGAAAGCCTTCAGGCCGGTGCCAGGGGATATATAATGAAAACCGCATCAGTTTCCGAACTCCTCACTGCCATCCGGACCGTACACAGCAAGGGATACTACCTGAGCCCCGAAATCAGCGCGGAAATTATCAACAACTTTGTAAGAAAAGAAGAGACCGAAGCCGAGGCCAATCGATACAACCGGCTTTCCAGGCGTGAAAAGCAGGTGTTCAGACTCATAGCAGAGGGCTCCACAACCGATGAAATCGCAAGCACTCTGGGCATAAGCCCCAAGACAGTTGCCAAGCACCGGATGAGCATCATGGAAAAGCTGAAACTGAAAAACACGGCCACGCTGGTTCGCTATGCCGCACGGATAGGGGTCATTGATTACGGAGCTTAACACAGATTACAGAGAGCAAGTTTATAAATAATCCATTTAATAATCCACAGGAAAGAAAAGATCATGGCGAAAATAAAACTGATGCTTGCAGACAATCACGTAATGGTCCGCGAGGGCTTGAAAACTCTTATGGAAAAAGAGCCTGACATCAAAGTCGCGGCAGAAGCCGGAGACGGAGTTGAGATGCTGGAAAAGGTCAAAGACATCAAGCCTGATGTTGTTTTGATGGATATTTCCATGCCCAATCTCTCCGGCATTGATTCAGTACGGAAAATAAAGGATGCCTCGGAGAAAACAGAGGCGGTTATCCTGACGATGTATCAGAAGCGGGGCTACATAAGGGAGGCACTTCATGCAGGGGCCATGGGATACCTTTTAAAGACAAGCCCGTTTGAGGAGGTGCTCGGCGCCGTGCGTTCCGCATCCAACAGAAAATATTTTCTGAGCGCTGAAATAAACGCGGACATCATCCACAATTACCTGCAGAAAGATTCTGTAGAGCCGTTTCTAAGCAAATACGACACGCTC
>JAGXLE010000040.1 GCA_018334855.1 Desulfobacterales bacterium
CGGTTTTGCCAAAATGCTGAACCATAACTGTCAATCCTTCGAAGCCCTCAAGTTCAGGATATGCCTCTCTCTTGAACCGGTCCTGCTCATCTTCAGACTTGTTGCGCATCTCCCAGGGCCAGCCAATTGAAGCCGCAGACAGAAGCCCGGGCGGTTTTTACCTGTTTGAACCCGAGGCCGCGGAAACCGTGTTCTTTGTACAGAAACTCAAGGATGCCGGCCTGGCTTTAAAGGATATTAAGAAAATCTACCGGGCCAGGCGGGATGGAGAAACCGGTGATAAGGCGTATCCAGAGGTGTTGAAGCATCTTGAAACGCAGAGATCCCTGGTGGAACAAAAAATCGCCGATTATCAGCGATTGAAAACCGAAATCGAAGAAGCGATAGAGCTGGTCCGGCAGTGCGACGGCTGCTGCATTAAACCTTGCCGGCAAAATTGTGAGACCTGCACCGTGGTTACCTCCCGGAAAGAACTGCCCTTACCGCTGAAGGCAATATTTTAAGCAGAACTGCAGCAAGCATTTGGCTCGTCGCCGCATCCGGATTTGTCATAAAACGGAAAAGCGGGAGAAAGTTCCGGATAAAATTCTTTTACGGGCTTGGTCCCGAATAAGGTGGTGCGATTTTTATTTGAGGGCAAGATTTTGCCGGCCCGCCAATCAGTGATGCAGCCGGGCCGGCAAAGATCTTTGGTGCTATCAGTCGGCGTTGACGCCCTTGGCAATGCGGTCGCCGATCTCCTTATCAATGTTTCGCCAGTATTCGAGCGCACGCTTTAGCACGGGCTCGGACACGCCTTTTTTGAGATGTCCGACCACGTTTGACACCAGCCGGTCCCGCTGTGCATCATCCATGACCTCGCGCACCAGCCTGCCGGGCTGGCCGAAGTCATCATCATCTTTGCGCAGGGTATAGGCGGCGCGGATGAAATCCCCGCTGGCGCTCCATGTGGCTGCCTCGGGATAGCGTTTTCCGTCAGCCTGGGGACCTCCCTTGGAATTCGGGGCGTATACCGGGTCGGACACGTTCTGCACGCGCATCGCCCCGCCCTTGCTGTAGCTGTTTACCTCTGCCTTTGGCCGGTTGACCGGGATCTGCTTATAATTGACGCCCAGGCGCGCCCGGTGGGCGTCGGCGTAAGAGGTCAGGCGGGCGAGCAGCATTTTGTCCGGGCTCGCACCGATTCCGGGAACGAGGTTGTTGGGTTCGAATGCCGCCTGCTCGATCTCGGTATGAAAGTCGCTCGGATTGCAGTTCAGTGTCAGCCGGCCGACCTCGTGGAGCGGATAGTCACTGTGCGGCCACACCTTGGTCAGATCAAACGGATTGAACCGGTAGGTTTCGGCGTCCTTGAAGGGCATGATCTGGACTTTCAGCGTCCAGCTGGGATAATCCCCCCGCCGGATCGCCTCGAAAAGATCGCGCCGGTGGGTATCCGGGTCCGTTCCGGCCATCCGGTCGGCTTCCTCATCAGTTAGAAAATCAATGCCCTGGTCGGTTTTGAAGTGGTACTTGACCCAGAATCGCTCGCCTTTGGCATTGACCCACATATAGGTGTGGCTCGTGTAGCCGTTCATGTGCCTATAGCTCTTGGGCACACCGCGATCACTCATTAGGATGGTTACCTGATGCGCGGTTTCAGGAGACAGGGTCCAGAAGTCCCACTGCATGTCGTGATCGCGCAGACCGGAATCCGCGCGGCGCTTCTGCGAATGGATGAAGTGCTGGAATTTCATGGGATCGCGCACGAAGAATACCGGCGTGTTGTTGCCCACCATGTCGTAGTTGCCCTCGGTGGTGTAGAACTTCAGTGCAAAACCGCGCACGTCTCGCCAGGTGTCGGGACTGCCGGCCTCGCCGGCCACCGTGGAAAACCGGGCCAGCACGTCGGTCTTGGTGCCCGGCTGGAACACGGCCGCCTTGGTGTAGGCACTGACGTCCTGCGTGACTTCGAATTGGCCGAAAGCCCCAGAGCCTTTCGCATGGGGCTGACGGTCCGGAATCATCTCCCGGTTGAAGTTTGCCATCTGCTCGGCAAGATAGTGGTCCTGGAGCAGGATCGGTCCGTCGGGCCCGACTGTGAGTGAGAACTCGTCGCTGGCTACCGGGATCCCGGCATCATTGGTGGTGGGTTTGGAATCATCGTTTTTCATTTTATGCCTCCTTGGTTAATTCACACAGCATCAACAAATTTTATCTTTTTTCAGTATTTAAACTGACAGCTAATTTTAAATAGTTAATCCTTATTATTAGGCTGTCAAAAAAATTGTTGATATTGTCCCGGCAGAGGCTTGGGCCGGAGATCATATTTAAGCCGAACGGCTCAGGCGATCGCGCCGCTGGTGCGCGGCAAGCACGGCTTTTCTGAGACGGACCGATTTCGGGGTTATTTCCACCAGCTCGTCTCCACGGATAAAATTGATTGCCCGCTCAATGGTCATGGGCTTTACAGGTGAAAGCACCACTGCATCGTCTTTTCCGGAGGCCCTTACATTGCTCAGCTTTTTTTCCTTGCAAGGGTTGACGTTGATATCGACTTCCCGGTTGTGTTCGCCGATTACCATGCCTTCGTAGCAGTGCTGGCCGGGCGGTATGAAAAGCACGCCCCGCGGCTCCAGGTTAAACAGGGCATAAGGTACGGCGGCTCCCTGCCGGTCTGCGATAATGGAGCCGGTATAGCGGCTGGGAAAATCACCCCTGTAGGGCTCGTAGCCTGCAAACCCGGCATTCATGATCCCGGTTCCGCGGGTGTCTGTGAGAAACTCGTCGCGATAGCCGATAAGCGCCCTTGCAGGTACGGAAAATTCCATACGGATCCTGCCGGTGCCGTTGTTGACCAGATCGATCATTTTTCCCTTTCGCACGGAGAGTTTTTCCGTCACCACTCCCAGGTGGTTTTCCCCGCAGTCGATGAAAAGATTTTCAATCGGTTCAAGTGTCTGACCGTTTTCGTGTTTATAAATGACCTCCGGCCGGCCCACGCAGAATTCAAACCCTTCCCGCCGCATGGTTTCAATCAGTATGGCAAGCTGGAACTCCCCCCGTCCCTTGACCACGAATCGGTCCCTGATGCCGGTATCCTCCATACGGATGGCCACGTTCATCAAAGTTTCTTTTACGAGCCGTTCCCGTATCTTTGCGGACTGGACATATTTGCCTTCTTTGCCGCTAAACGGCGAGTCATTTATGGTAAACACCATGGAAATTGTCGGCTCATCCACGTTAATGCGTGTAAGGGCCTTGGGCCGCTCGCTGGTGCAGATGGTATCGCCAATGGCCACTTCTTCAATGCCGGACAGGATTACGATATCTCCGGGTTCTGCCGAGCCGACCGGCTGAAGGGCTGTTCCCCGGTAGACCTGGAGGCGGCTCACCTTGAGCGAAACAGGCCGGTTTTCCCGGTTGATACAGACCAGGTGGTCGTTTGCCCTGACAGTGCCGTTTGTCACCCGTCCCACTGCCAGGCGGCCTAAGTAGTCGGAGTAGCCCAGATCGGAGACCAGCATCTGGAATGGCTCGTCCGGGTCATATGCGGGCGGGGCGATTTCGGCAAGTATCGTTTCAAAGAGGATATACAGGTTATCGGTCTGCTCGCTGATTTCCTTTTTGACGATGCCGTCGCGGCCGATGGCATAAAGACAGGTAAAGTCCAACTGCTCCTCTGTTGCCCCGAGATCGATAAACAGATCGTAGAGTTCGTCTAAAACCGCATCCGGACGGGCATCCTTGCGGTCGATCTTGTTAATTATAACAATGATGCCGAGTCCGGCTTCCAGGGTTTTTTTCAGAACAAACCGGGTCTGGGGCAGGGGGCCTTCAGAGGCGTCAACGAGCAGAAGCGCCCCGTCGGCCATGGAAAGCGCGCGCTCGACTTCACCGCCGAAGTCGGCATGCCCGGGGGTGTCAATGATGTTGATGCGGGTGTCATTCCACATCACCGAGCAGTTTTTCGCCGCAATCGTGATGCCGCGTTCCCGCTCCAGGTCCATGTTGTCCATGATCCGTTCATCCACGGCCTGGTTTTTTCGAAAAACTCCGCTTTGTCGGAACATGGCATCCACCAGGGTGGTTTTGCCGTGATCCACGTGTGCGATAATGGCAATGTTTCTTAAGTTTTCATTTCTTGTTTCTCGGCCCAACAGCGCATACTCCTGTTAACAAAATATTGAAATCAATACAAAACTGACTTTCCCGGTAAAATGCAGAAGGCAAAAAGCGGGGTCATCCTGTGGCAGTACCAGCAAATATAGCCATTTTTGCGGCAAACACAAGCTTTTTTTAAAGCAAATATCCAAACTTGTTCCAGAAAGGGTGGACGAAGGCGGAATATCTTGTTATTAATAATTTAAACAATGTTCATTGTTAAAAGAATTATTTACCCGCCCAAATTACCCGCACGAAAAGGAGGAGGACCATGATACTTGCATCTGATTCGGCAATTGAAAAATTCACCAAAATGGGGGCCTGGGGGAATAAAACCCTGGTGGATTACTTCAAGGGCCACGTAAAAGACGATCCGGAAAGGGTCTGTATTGCAGACCCTCCCAACAAGGAGCAGCTTCTGGGGGTGGCCGCAGAGCGCCTGACTTACCGGGAATTTGACCGTGCTGTCGACGCGGTTGCGGAAGCCCTGGCAGCCGCCGGCATAGGCAAGGATGACGTGGTAATGGTCCAGCTTCCAAACTGCTGGGAGCTTGCCATGCTCTATCTTGCAATTTCGCGCACTGGCGCCCTGACTTCGCCTGTGCCCGTGCTGTGGCGCGAAGCTGAACTCGGCTATATAGCGGGACTCACAGAGGCCAAAGCCTTTATCACGGTTGAGACCTTCAACAACTTCGATCACCTGGCCCAGACAAAAGCCCTGCAGGAAAAGCATCCGGCCATGGAGAGGATTTTTACCTATGACGAAATCCGGGAGATGAGCCGCGGCCCTGTAAACAAAACCCTTGATTCTGTCACAGTGGATCCGAACGATATTTTTACTGTCTGCTGGACCTCGGGCACGGAGGCCAATCCCAAGGGATGCCCCCTGAGCCATAACAACTGGGCGGGTACGGCCCGAATCCAGGACGTTGCAGGCATGCGCGCGGGCGATATCATGCTTACCGCAGGGCCCCTTGTAAACATGGCTTCCATTGGCACAGTGTATATGCCCTGGGTGGTGCTCGGCGGTACCATGGTACTGCACCATCCCTTTGACCCCCAGGCATTCATGCAGCAGATGATGGGTGAAAAGCCCAACTACACTCTGCTGGTTCCGGCCATTGCAAACATGCTTGTCAAGCACCCGAACGTGGACCAGTTTGATCTTTCTTCCTTCCGCACAATTACTCTGGGATCAGCTCCCCCCTCGCTGTATACCATGCAGGAGTTCAAAAGCCGCTGGGACATTGATATCGGCAATATCTGGGGGCAGAACGAGGGCACTGGCATTGTGGCCGGCATAGAAGACATCCCGGAAATGGAGCGCCGGGTAGACCATTTCCCCCAGTGGGGCAAGCCGGGTTCGGCCTGGAGCTCCAGGGCAAGCACTTTAGTGGAGGTAAAGATCCTGGCCCCCAATGATGAAGAGTTAACGCAAGCGGGTGAAGTGGGCGAACTTGTTTACAAGGGTCCCGGCGTGATTGCCGGGTATTACAAAAACCCGGAGGTCACGGCCAAAAGCTTTACAAAAGATGGGTTTTTCCGCACCGGAGACCTTTTTCAGATCAGGGAAGGCGATTGTATCTCATTTTTCGAGCGGGCAAAGGATATCATAATCCGCGGGGGATATAACATAAGTTCCCAGGAAATAGAAAATTACCTGCTCTCGCACCCCAGGGTCCAGGAAGTGGCGGTGGTTGGAATGCCTGACGAAAAACTCGGAGAGCGCATGTGCGCATACGTTGTTCCGGCCCCGGACCAGGAAATAACCCTTGAAGACCTGACAGGTCTGTTGTCAGAAAAGGGCGTTGCACGATACAAGCACCCCGAGCGGCTGGTGGTCTCAGACCAGATCCCGCGAAACCCCGTGGGCAAGGTCCTTAAAAAAGAGCTTAGAAAAGAACTTCTGTCCAGGCTTGAAAAAGAGTAACCGAAGTACTTGATCACTGTTTAAACGTAACCAACAAGGACTGAAAGCATGGAATCAGAACCCGGACCGCAGAAAAGGAAAACCTATCGGTGGGTTGGGTACCTGTGCGTCATAGCTGCCGCGTTAGGCGGGGTTGCCCTTATAATCAATCCCTCCCTGATCAACGTGGCTGTTGAAATCATTTTGCTCATAAATGTTGGCGTTCACTGGAAATACATCTTTGCAAGCAGGGGCCGGGATCAGCAGGGACCGGGCTGAGGGTTTGGTATGCGCCAGAGAGATGGCTTACACTCCGGGAACGGAAAAAGTTTCGTCGCCTGGATCTCTGTTTTTTGCTCGGTACTCGCCATGGTCGCTATGTGCGAGGTTTTCCCGGCAGCGCCAAGGGGCCGTTAAACAGCTTTTTTAAGCGCTGCTATATGTTCATCAAGCTCGATAATCGCTTTTAAGGCACATAGGGTATCCCGGTTCTGCTCTTGCCTCTTAAAACCTGGCGCCCCCGGCAGGGATCGAACCTGCGGCGCATGGATTAGGAAGTCTACAACAGAAAGCCAGCATCAGGTTGATATTCGCTGGCTTAACCAGAATGGCTTCCTCGTGCCTAAACGTTCAGGTTCGCTTTACTGGACGCGTGACGGCCAGGAAACAGACAGCATAAATTATTGCATTGAAACAGACCGTATAATCCTGAAATACCGTTACAGGCTTAACGGCGGCCAATGGAAAAGTGTTGAGCAGGCAGTGCAATTTGATTGGACGCCATGTTATTACGGGGGTATTCGGAAATGGTTTTTATGTCCCGGATGTGGCAGACGGGTTGCCCTTATTTACGGTGCAGGCAGACTGTTTCTGAAGGCAGTGAGTGGGCAGATTTATGGCCTGATGAAGACGAGAGGGAAAAATGGAAAAACCGGATTGCTAATCTAGTCCCGCTAACCAGGAAAAGGAATTCGCTGGCTCAAAATTATGATTTTCAAACTAAAAAAACAGCTTATTTCGGTGGGAAAGAAGGCGTCTCTTCCTATGTGCTGACAACTCAGGTGTTGAATACTGATAGCTGGACTCCGCAAGTCGTCGCAGAAAGGCAAAAGAAACTTATGGAGGCTTTGATCCAAAATTGGGCATTGCAGACCTGATAGAAATTTGAAGAGTGTTTGATATTCATAGGATCCGGGGCCATGTAGCATAGTAACATTATTTTTTGCATAGTAACGTATTATATGTTAATGTGCAAAAAAAATGTTACTATAAACAAGGGCTAAATGATGAAGGATTCGATTTCCCATTGCAAACGGTATTTGATGGATGCCCTCGGCATACCGGCGGATTTGGCAAAGCTAAAAAAAACCGGATCACTTCCGTTTTTTCTGCATGATCTTTATGATTTTTATACGCTCAGCCTGCTGGGAAAAGAATTTGTTGTTCTGGCTGAAAAAAACGGAACCGAGTTGACCCCCGGCAAGATCCGCAACCACGTCCACCTTGTCGGCGAAAAGCTTCGGGTGCAGGCCATTTTTCTGGGCAAAAGCCTTTCTCCTTTTAACCGGAAACGATTGATCGGATATAAGGTGCCTTTTATTGTTCCGGATAATCAGATGTATCTTCCGGATCTCGGCCTTGATTTACGGGAGCATTTTATAAAGGCAGGATCAAAGGCCGGGGCCTTTAGCCCCGCAACCCAGGCAGTGGTTGTCTATGTGCTGGCACAAAAGCAAATTGATTCAGTGACTCCGAAGGAACTGGCGGAAAAACTGGGTTACTCGATGATGAGCATGTCGCGTGCCGTGGATGAAATCGAGGCTGCAGGTCTTGCACAGGTGACTTCAGAGGGCAAAAGGCGGGTGGTCCGCTTTGAAAAGGGTAGGCGGCAATTTTGGGAAAAGGCGGTTGCTTATCTGAAAACCCCTGTAAATAAACGTCTATGGGCAACCGCCCTTAAAGCCCATAGGCTGCTGCTGGCTGGAGAGAGTGCTCTGGCAAGATATTCCATGATTGCGTCGCCCGGGCAGCCGGTTTATGCAATTTCACACAGCGGTTGGAAAGCAATGGAAAGGAAAGGGGGCTTCCAAGAGGTCCCTTATCCTGAAGAGGCTGAAATCCAACTGGAGCTGTGGCGTTATGACCCGCGGCTTTTTGCAGAGGGAGATACAGTGGATCCATTTTCTTTGTATTTGAGCTTGAAGGAAGTACAGGATGAACGAATCGAGTCTGCCCTGGAAGAGATGATGGAGAAAATCAAGTGGTAAGAGGAATTGAACGGTTCAGGGATTTTTTCAGGGATCACCCGGATAAATATATTCTGATCGGTGGCACCGCCTGTGACGTGGCCATGAGCCAAATGGGCCTTGCTTTCAGGGCCACCAAGGATCTGGACATTGTTTTGGTGCTCGAGGCCGTGGACACCGGTTTTGCCAATCTTTTCATGGAGTTTGTAAGACAGGGGAACTATCAAAACAGGCAGAAAAGTACGGGCAAATCCCTGTTCTATCGGTTCTATGAGCCGCAGGACGAAACTTTTCCATATATGCTGGAATTGTTTGCCCGCCAGCCGGATATTCTGGACTTGTCGCCTGACAGCCACCTGACCCCGATCCCCATGGATGAGCAGGCATCAAGCCTGTCTGCCATACTGATAGACAACGATTATTACGAGTTCATTATCAGCGGCAAATCCATCGTTGACGGGCTTCCACTGATTTTACAGGAACACATGATTCCGCTGAAAGCCAAAGCTTATCTGGATTTGTGGCAGTTAAAAAACCACGGGGTGCAGATCGAAAGCAAGGATTTGAAAAAACACAAAAATGATATATTCCGCCT
>JAGXLE010000286.1 GCA_018334855.1 Desulfobacterales bacterium
CGGAAAACGTTTTAAAGGTTCTTCGAACACGGATCATGTCTGGCTCCTTTTTCATGCCTGCATCTGGTTTGAAGTTTTTCAGCAGTGCATTTCGCTGTTACGTGCAGGCTCTTTCCAAGGGTAATAAGTGATCCCGCCCCTGATGTCAAGTACCGCAAATCATCCCCCGGCAATTAGCGGTGAATTTCAGAACTCCCTGCTCAACAATTCCTCACGGAGTTCTGAATATCAGTTTCCCCAAGCCTGATACTATCCGGTCTTTAAGGCTGCCGGCCTGCTAATAAAGAAGCTTCCGGTTTCTTCGCAGGGGCCCGTCGGGGGCAGTTTGCTTGCTGCCGGGCGTTTTCGTGGACAAACCGTCTGCAAATCTTCAGCCTCTCCCAGCCCGGCGGCTTGCAGCCTTTTGCAGCAACAATACCTATCCACCCACCAATTGGAGATTGAAGCTTTCCGGAGAGTTGGCCGGCAAGGGACGGCGGGCGGTGGTTTGTGAGTCGCATTTGAGCGCGCAAGCGGTCAGCAGCGAACAAACCTCCGTCCGCCGTCGCGCAGCCGCGAAAATCCTGTAAGAATCAACTTTTTGCAGTGGACACCATAAAACAGAATTACCTCAACATTGCGAAAAATGATTTGAAAAAAACTTTATATTTCACCATTATCAGGGCATAAAAGCTCGGTCGGCAACCGCAGTATTCTGCGGCCCACAAAGTCAATCCCTGATTGATGTCTGCGGCTTTTTAATATATGGTAATTTTACAGAAAAGCTGTTTTTTTTGGATCAAAACCAAATCTCTCAATTGCTTGGTGAAAGGCGGATATAAAATGGCGGAAGTTAAATTTGAAACAATAGAGCAGCTGCGCCAAAAAACAGGAGAGGAAATCGCCGTGGGCCAATGGCGCCCGGTAACCCAGGAACAGATCAACCTGTTTGCCGAAGCCACCGGCGACTACCAGTGGATTCATCTGGATGAAAAACGCGCGGCGGCAGAATCGCCCTACGGCACGACCGTTGCGCACGGATTTCTGACCCTTTCGATGATTCCCGCTCTCATGGGTGAAACCGTGCAGCTCCCCCCGGCTAAAATGTCGGTCAATTACGGGTTAAACCGGGTTCGTTTTCCCGCGCCCGTACCGGCCGGGAGCAAAATCCGGCCGCGGGTGACGCTGCTGTCAGTAGAAGACGCAGAAGGCGGTGTGCAGGTAAACTGGCGCGTCATGATAGAAGTCGAGGGAAGCGAGAAACCGGCCTGTATAGCCGAAACCATCTCCAGGAATTACTTCTGACACCTCTGGACAGTCAGGCAGCCCCCGGAGGGCAGAACCGGCAGAAACATTTTTTAATACCCCATAAATACGGCAGGCGTCATGGAAACCGCAAGCCCCTTTTCCCGCGAACTGAGGTTCCTGTTAGCTTCGGCATGCTTTGTGGTAATTGTTGCCGGAATGAGGGCGGCCGCCGGCATCCTGGTGCCGTTTCTGCTGTCGGTGTTTATAGGGACTATTTTTACCCCGCCGATGTTCTGGCTCCAGAGACAGGGACTGCCAAAGATTGTTTCCATTATTATCATCATGGCGGTCATTCTTTCCCTTGGAACGCTGCTGGTACAATTTCTGGGAGGATCGGTGGCTCAATTTACGTCTGCTATGCCCTACTACCAGAAAAGCCTGATCGAGGAATTGAGAAAACTTATAACATGGCTAAATGCCCGCGGAATTGATGTTACCGAGCAGATGTTTCGGGAATATCTGGATCCGGCAATGGCCATGCAAATGGTTGCACGCACGCTGACAGGACTTAGCGGGGTGCTGACAAATGCGCTGCTGATTCTGCTGACCGTTATTTTCATCCTGCTGGAAGCGGCCCTGTTTCCCATAAAAATAAGAAGTGCATTCAAGGCCCCTGAAAAATCCCTTAACAACTTCAAACGATTTGCAAGCAGCGTAAACCGCTACATTGCCTTTAAAACCCTGTTCAGCATACTCACAGGTCTGCTGATATGGGCCTGGCTCTCTGTACTCGGCCTTGATTTTGCTCTCTTGTGGGGCCTGCTGGCGTTTCTGCTCAATTATGTACCAAACATCGGCTCAATCATTGCCGCTGTTCCGCCCATTCTGCTTGCCCTGGCCCAAATGGGCCTCTGGCCTGCCGTGCTTTGCGCTATAGGATACCTGGCTGTAAACATAAGCATCGGCAATCTGCTCGAGCCCCGGTTAATGGGTACCGGCCTGGGACTCTCCACCCTGGTGGTATTTCTTTCCCTTGTCTTCTGGGGGTGGGTACTGGGACCGGTGGGCATGCTGCTCTCCGTCCCGCTGACCATGATCTTTAAGATCGCTATGGAAAACAACCCGGAAACCAGATGGCTTGCAGTTATACTGGGCAACGAAACCCCGGGGCCGCCGCCTTCCGAAGAAACTCCGGACACGCCGGATTCATCTGAAAATCACTGATTGCAAAAACACAGAGATTGACCAAGCTGATGCCTGTAAAATGGACTCTTTCCAGCCTGTATTTTTT
>JAGXLE010000041.1 GCA_018334855.1 Desulfobacterales bacterium
ATATAACCGGTGAATCTGTTTTTTTACCTTTTCTGTGTAATTCTTTCAAGATTGATTCCGAAGCCGGCGAATTCGAAGTTGACAGGGAGATTTTCCGTTCAATTCTTGTAAACGCCATGGAAGCCTGCATGGACCCCCGCCTGGAACGCGCGCTGCAGGTCTGTTTTTCAGCCGCCAGAAACGGGGATGGAGCCCGCTTTGAAATCGCGGATAACGGAACAGGCATGGACACGGGACAAAAAAATAAAATATTCAGCAAATTTTATTCCTCAAAGGGCAACAAGGGAACAGGACTGGGGCTTTTCATAGCCCGAAAGGTGGTCGAACAGCACGGCGGCAAAATTTATGTTGACTCGGAGCCCGGGGCCGGTTCGCGCTTTACGGTAATCATGTCTCTAAATGTCCGGAAATCCGGCTAACAACAATCTGCCTGCATTGCTTTTCCGCTCTTTTCCCTTTTGGCTCCCGAAGTCATAGCCCCGGCAAAAAGCGATTTCTGTTTGATATTGATGTTGTTTTTTTTTATAATCATTTCAAAAAAATAAATATCAAAAAGATGCTGTTTGTCCGGGGGATGGATGAAGTATCAAAAGTTTTTTTATTTTCTCCAAAACGTCGGCAAAGACCCTTCAGCGCTAATCTTCGAAGATGAACTCACGGGTTTATACAACCGGCGCTACATCCTTGATTCTTTCAGAAACCGAGTCAACTGGGAGGCACTGGAGAGCTCCCCGCTTTGCCTGATGATGATCGATGTGGACTATCTCAAGCACATCAACGATCAATACGGCCACAATGTCGGAGACCAGGCTCTTATACACATAGCTGAAATAATAAAATCAGCAGCCCCCAAAAATACTGTTGCAGTACGCTATGCCGGCGACAATTTTTTACTTCTGCTCTCTGGAAGACAAAAAGCCGACAGCCGGGCACTCGCCGAAAAACTGCTTTTTCTGACCCGGAAAAACAAGTTCTCATCCCCTGAAACAGGCACCGAAATACCCCTGACACTAAGTATCGGTATTGCTTCTGCACCCGGGGACGCCTCTGACGAAAAAAACCTGATTCAAATGGCGGATGCAGCCAGGTATCACGCCAAGCGGTCAGGCAGGGACCGATACGCAGACGCCGAAGAGCTCGAGGATACGGAACTTTTCCCGAAAACGGCGCTGAGGTATCTCGGCAGTGCGGCAATTGCAGGCAGAAAAGAGCAGCTTGCCCGGGTCGGCAGTTCGCTGAAAAAAGCGGCCCGGGGCTCCAGCCAGTTTATAATCGTGGAAGGCGCAGCGGGGATGGGGAAAACCAGCTTTCTGTCCACGATCCAGGAAAACCTGGAAAAAACCAGACTGCGCCCCATACGGGTCAACGGCTCTGTCCAGGAGGCATTCCGGCCTTACTATCTGGTCTCATATATCGCCATGGCCCTGATGAACCGGCTTGAGGACAAGGGGATGGGAATCCTTGAATCCATGCAGGACAGTGAAATTTACCGGCTCTCCCATATCATCCCCCAGCTAAGGAGCGGGGCTCTGCCGTTTCCCGAAAATGATTCCGGCGAGCGCGAAGAGATCTTTAACTCGTTTGCCAGACTTTTAACCCGTCTGGCCGAAGGCCGTCCCCTTGTCCTGCTCATCGACGATTTTCACTACTGTGACCCGGCATCCCTTTACCTGATAAGAGCACTCATGAAAAAAGGAGACCCGGTCATATTTATCTGTGCAGCCGCTGCCAGAGAAGAACAGACCTTCGGGGAATCCGTGGCGTTGGATCTTTTCCGCAACGCACACTCCGAAGAGCTCGGAATCCGGACCATCCCCCTGACCCCGCTTACAGAAACAAATATTGCAAAACAACTGAATATGATTTTCGAAGGAATTTATCTGCCTGAAGGGCTCTGCAGGGAAATAGCCCGGGTAACTCAGGGCAATCCGCTGTTTATGGTCGAAATCATAAGAAAAATGATCAGTGACGGCAAAATTTTCATGCAGCAGAAAAAATGGACCGTTTCTGAGATTGAAAAGGACTATTTTCCCAGATCCCTGGAAGAAATCATACAGGCAAAGATGGAAAACCTGGACGAGGAAAGCAAAAAATTTCTGGACCGGGCCTCGGCCTTCGGGGAATCGACTTTCCTGAGCATGCTGGCGGGCATTACACGCGATGACTCGGCCAGGATTTACGACATAATAAACAATGCAGAAGAGCAGGGTATCGTTCGAACGGAATTTGAAGAAAACGACGAAAACATCCGCTTTTCAAGCAAAAAGGTCCGGGATATAATTTACGACGGCATCTCGCCCGAAGAAAAAAAGATGCTCCACCGGCAAATCGGCGCTTACCAGGAAAAACTCTTTGAGCAGGATCTTTTGCCTTCCCGGTCATTTCTGGCCCATCACTTCGGCCGCTCGACAGACCCGGAAAAAGCCAGGACCTACGCAGATTTTCAGCAACAGCACAACCGGCGCGTATTTGACCCCGAGGAAACCGGGCTTTACACTAAAGAATCTCATGGCTCAGGCGAAACAGCCGGGCAACCCGACACCGGCCTGGGCGACGCCCCCTTGAGCAGGCAAAGCATGGAACTGGTCCCCTACATGCTGCGCGCCCTGCTCGTGGCGGTACGCAATACGCGGCTGTATCCCGCCGGCAGCAAATCCGTTACCAGCGCCGCAAGAGACCTGCTCAAACTCCTGGAACGGATATTTCAAACCAATGCCCAGATTTCTGTGACAAGCGAGCAGAAGAAACTGTGGATCAACGGTGAAGATCTCCCGGAAAGCACTCCTTCCGCGATAGCAGAAAAAATTCTAGAACTCTGGGACCGGCTTGAGATAAAAAGCCTGATCTTCAGGCAGGGCCTGACAGAAAACGAACTGCAGACAATGCTTGATGAACTCGCCGGCGGGGAACGCAAAACCATACCCCCCGACTTCTGGGATTCATTTACACAAAACCGGGGGCTGTCTAACATTATCCCCCGGCAGGTGACCTACAAAGAAATTCAACCCCGGGAGACAGAGGAAGAAGAATTTTTGACTTCCGGTAAAGAAGAAACAAAAATTTATGATGAAATCAGCCAGTTGGAGTTGGAACAGGAAGACTGGCAACACCTTCCTGAATCCCAGCTGCAGCAGGTTAAAAAGGTCATCAGCGCACTTCTGGGCGCTTACAGCCAGCTAAAACTCTACCCGGCCGACGGACCGGTTGCGAAAAAAGCCGTCCGGAAACTATTCTCGCAACTGCAGGCCTATCTGACCGAATACCGGATACTGACGGTTGTGCGGGTTGACGAGGCGATCCTGGTAAACGGGGTCAAGGTGGACACAACCGGTTTTGAGGCGCTTTTCGGGGGGATGGTAAAACTGCTCTCAGAAGCGGGCTTAAGCAGCCTGACATTTTCAGAAGAAATTTCGGAAAACGAGCTGGAGGAATTTTTCAGGGCCCTTTTCCGGGCCACCGGGCAAGAAAAAAGTCCGGATTTCTGGCGGCAATTTTCCCGCAGGCATAACCCGGCCGGGCTTTTTTTTAATCAGCGGCTCTATGACATACAACAGGTGCACTCCCGGGCTGAGGCCGAAGATACCGACTCCGGAGATTCCGAAGAGTCCCGGCAGTCTCAGAAAACACAGGAAGCGCAAAAAGAGAGCCCGCCGGAACCGGAGGAAAAAAGCCTGGCAGAGCGTCTGCAGGACCTGTATTTAAAAGGGGAAACAGAGCACATATCGGCAATCCTTGGAGAAACAGCACAAAAATATACAGAATCGGACTCAAAATCGAAAGCAGATATTTTAAATAATTTCAGCACGGTTTTAAACCCGCCCCACTGGCAGCCTGAAGCCGGATATCTCAAGCTTGTTACCGGGCCGCTTATCGGACTTTTTGATAAAGAAACCCGCGAGGAAGCAGTTGAACAGGCATCTGAAATTTTACACAAAACTTGCGCGAAACTGGTCCTGTTGGGCGAATACCGGGAAGCGGCAAGGATTTTTACCCGGCTTCAGCAGCACCCGCAATTAAACGGGACCTCCGCCCTGGAAACCTGGGATATGCCCCATGTATTCGGAAAATCCCTGGATTCCAGAATCGCCGATACCCTGAGCTCAGACCTGAAATCAGAAGATAAAAAGCGCCGTCAGGAAGCATGCCAATTGATAAGCACCATGGGACAGGGCATTGTCCCGATGCTAATTGACATTATAAAGCAGAAAGAAGATCTGCGAACAAGGCACCTTGCAGCAGAACTTCTGGGGCGAACGGGACAGCCAGGCATTGAACAGCTCAAGCAAGCCCTGATAAGCGAAAGTCAAACAGAGGAAAAATCACGCATCCTGGAAATAATAGATTCCGTGACAACAGAACTTACAACAGAACTGCGATACACCCTGATGGACCCGCAGGACACGGTGCGACGCCAGGCATTCCGGCTGGCCCAGCGCATAGACAAGCCTGAAGTAAACACACTGCTGGCGGAGCTGGCACACAGCAGTGACAGCGAACTGGCGATATCTGCCATAAATACTCTTGGAAGGCGGAAAGCAGCGCAAGCCTCGAAAACACTTATCGAAATAACGGCAAAAACCAGGGATCCCGAGATTCTTATAGCCGCCTGCCGGGCCATGGGCAGGATAGGCAGCAGAGACTTCATAGAGCCGCTTGCAAAAATCCTTATACCCGGGCGCAGATGGCTCAAAAGCCGGAAGTATCCCAGCAGGGTCCGAATAGCAGCGGCATACGCGGCATACCAGATACAGGGAAAAGAGGTGCAGACAATGATGGAAGCGCTCAGGCGCGACCCGGATCCAAAAGTAAGAGAAGCTGTTTCAATGCTCCGCTAACCGCGTTCTTATCCTTTAAGGCTCACTACAGGAGCCAAGTCTACTTTATCACCCTCAAATGCCCTGTCTCTCTTAACCGCTCCCATAACTTCCGGACAATGATCATGGCGGCCTCCGGGGTGTCAATGCTGTCTCTGCCTGAAATATCGCGGCAGGAGCTGAGCAGTGCCTTGTTTTCCGAGTCCATCCCGAACCTGTCAATAATGTGGCGGGCCAGGACTTTCTCAAAATCAACCAGCTCTTTATCACTCCTGCTGGCAATCCTGGCCCTGGTCTTTGCGCCAAGCTCGCCGATCAGCATATCAACCGCCTCTTCCACGTTGCGAGGCAAAATGTTTTCCCAGGCGGCAGTGCCGGCGGATTTGTCAGCACCATCGGCCTCGGGCGGCATGGCGCCGGATATTGCATCTATATGAACGACCATTTCCAGAAGATTCCACGTGAGATCGTAAATCCCGGGGTCCTTGCTGGCCCTCGGGCCAGCTACGTTTAACACTTCAATATTGTGGGCCTTTATCCATTCGTAGACATCAATGGCTGCATCAAAAACAACCAGGCGCTCCATATCGACATGCAGGCAGGGCCTGGCATGCTTTTCCGCCATCTGACGGGTAAGCAGGGAACCACCGGTCAGCTCGCCGCGGCTGACAATAAGAGTGCCGTCCGAGTCCTCCACGTTTTTTTCCGTCCGCTGCACGTATCCGCCGCCTGGAAGCTCTTTGACCCCATATCCGGAATCAACGACTCCGTCCTCGGCAATGCGCCCTTCGGGAACCCATCCGCCGCGATCAATTCCGTATTCACCTGCAAACTCCAGGGCCGCTCTGTCCGCGCCTGTCTGTGCGCCGGATACTATTTTTTTTATCTGCATGGCAAAATCATCAACTCACTTGCGAATTCAGAGTTTACCGGGATCACCGAAATCACCTCCGGCTTTTGCCCGGGCTTCTTTACTTCTGCTTCAACCGGGATGTCGCGGGGCGCCTTGCTGTAACCCGCACATATTCCGGCAGCCTTTTCCAGCACCCCTTCCCCGCGGCTTTCGGCAATCACCCCCACAGGCCCGGCAACCGTTTTCATACGGATACGGGTATCTCTTGCGGGATCGAAAAATGCCAGTATACTTTCGTTTTCAGACTTTTTGCGTCCCACAACAAGCTTGGCCTCTTTGCTTAGGCGCATGTGCCGGCCGAATTTCAGCAGTTCCAGCTCCCGTACCGACAATTGACTGCCGTGTGCAACAAGATCTTTCAGGCGTCCTGAAAACCCCGGGTCCGTGAGCAGGCATCCGCCGGCAGGCGCAGGATAATCGGTGATTCCGAAGGATTCGGCAAGCGCCATCTGCGGTTTTCTGGAACGGCCTGAAAAATCAAGCAGCCTTTCCCGATCCGCCAGCCCCTTTTCCTCAATGGGGGTAACAGGGAGCTTTTTTGCAGACAGGGGCCTTAGGATATAGCCGTCAAAGCCGGAGCGTTTTTCCACGTATCTAAGAGACGATTTAACCTGGGACATGGGACGCTGGCCCAAAACTTCGCCTGAAAACAAAAAATCTGCCCCTATCTCCTCCATCATCTCTCCTGCAATGTGAAACATCAGGGCATGACAATCCATGCACGGGTTCATGTACCGCCCGTAGCCTGCCGGAGGATCTGTAAGCATGGGAAGATATTGTTCGGTAATATCTCTTACAATAAGCGGAATCCCGGTTTTTTTCGAAGCGGTCCCGGCTTTTTCCGAATTGAAAAAAGGGGTTTCAAAACTCACCCACACCACCTCCACCCCCTGTCTTTGAAGCACAAGGCCTGCCAGGATACTGTCGGCCCTCCCGAACAAAGCCCTAGTGCTTTGGGTTTTTTTGAAACCCGATTCGTGGTAACAATAGCCTGGCTGGCCGCATAGTCTGAATTATTCATTGCTTTTTTAAAGCCCGAGCCTCTATTTAATATAAATTCGAAATCAGAAACAATGACATAAATTATAAATGTTTCAATGATAAAAACTTCTCAGATGACAAAACAAAAAACACGCACCCGCGAAATTCAGCAAATACTAAATGCCCGGTATCCGGATGTCAAGACGCAGTTGACCCACAAAAACCCTTTCCAGCTTCTGGTTGCCACAATTTTATCCGCCCAGTGCACCGACCGGCAGGTAAACGCGGTGACCGGCCCGCTTTTCAAAAAGTTTAAAAAGCCGGAAGATTTTGCGGAAGCTGATCTGCAGACACTGGAAAGCCTGATCCGTCCGACCGGTTTTTACAAAAACAAGGCAAAGCATATCAAAAACTGCGCCAATGCAATAGTAAAACGATTTGACGGCCACGTCCCGGCCACACTCGAAGAGCTTGTATCTCTGCCCGGGGTGGGGCGCAAAACAGCCAACGTGGTCCTGGGGGCGGCGTACGGTATCCCGGGCATGGTTGTGGATACCCACGTGGCACGCATCTCGCGGCGCCTCGACCTGACCCGAAGCAAAAATCCTGAGAAAATCGAACGTGATCTCATGAAAATAATCCCGGAGCAGGACTGGAACGATTTTTCACTCAGGCTGATTTTCTTCGGCCGGCAGATATGCAAGGCAAGAAAACCGGACTGCGGAAACTGCTTTCTGGAACATCTCTGTTATTGGCAGGACAAACAAAAAATAGAAGCCTAACAAGTCTATTTTAACATGGAAAAGTAATTGAAAAATGAAAAAACCTTCGGGAAAACCCGCCGAACTGCTTTTGGGCGCACACCTCTCGATTGCCGGGGGGCTGCACAGGGCCATTGAAGAGGCCGCGTCCATGGACTGCGGAGCACTTCAGATTTTCACCAAAAACGCCAGCACGTGGCGGGAAAAGACCCTGACTGAAAAAGAGATCCGCGCCTTTTCAGAGATGCGCGAAAAAACAGGCATCCGCCACATTGCCGCCCATACCGCCTACCTGATAAACCTTGCATCCGCAGATCCGGTCGTGAGGCAAAAATCCAGGCAAGCCTTAAAACAGGAGCTGATCAGGTGCGGCCGGCTGGAAATACCCTGGCTTGTCCTGCATCCCGGCTCCCACATGGGAGACGGCGAGACTGTCGGCATTGGCAGGATCGCGGAAGCTGTAAACGAAATTTTTGCACAGCTTCCGCAAAACCCCACGCGCCTGCTTCTTGAAACCACGGCAGGTCAGGGCACCGCCCTGGGCAAAAGCTTTGACCAGCTTGCCCAAATCATCGAGAAGATCTCGGATAAGTCCCGCATCGGCACCTGCCTGGACACATGTCATGTATTTGCCGCAGGCTATGATATTTCCGGAAGCAATTCTTATGGGCGTACCATGCAGGACTTTGACCGGATCATAGGCCTGGAAAAGCTCTTTTTAATCCACGTAAATGATGCCAAAAAGCCCTGCGGCAGCAGGGTGGACCGCCATGCCCACATCGGGGAAGGCATGATCGGTATCAGCGGATTTTCCGCCCTGGTCAACGACTCCCGCCTGTCTGCTGTTGCCAAGATTCTCGAAACCCCCAAAAAAAGGAACGGACAAAACGCGGATCCGGAAAACCTGGCCCTGCTGCGAGAGCTGTACTTATCCGGAACGGCCGGTTAATTGCTCGTATGCAGCCTGGATTTCCACAAATTTCTGCTGTGCCAGTTCCTGGAATTCCTTTCCCAGGTGCGTGACCTTGTCGGGATGGTACTGCTGCACCAGCCGGCGGTAGGCCTCGTGGATTTCTTTTTCAGATGCGTTCGGCTCCAGGCCCAGCACGGCATACGGATCCTTTTTGCCGGTATTGCGCTGTCCGGCCGATTCTCTGCCGTTGTAAGCGCCGCTTTTCCCCCGCCCGCCGGTTTTTCTTTGAAAACCTTCCTTCTGTCCGCCAAAAATCCACCTGCCTATTCGCGACACAAAGCCCGGGAGCCGGCCGGTTCTAAGATAATAAAAAATCAGGGCCAGGATGCCGATATCATCGATCCACCCGGTTATCGGAAAAACATCCGGCAGAAGGTCCCAGGGGATGGCAATATAGGCTTTT
>JAGXLE010000042.1 GCA_018334855.1 Desulfobacterales bacterium
AAGACAGCGGCCGGAAAGGAGGATACATGTCCAAAAATCTTTTTTTTTCAGGTCTGATTATCCTGGTGATTATAACGTCTTTTTGCCTGGCCGGATGCGCGAAAGAAAAGAAAGAGGCAAATCTGGAGGTGGTGGATTCAGAATTTTCCATCCGCAAAGAGGACAAGACTTCCTATACAATTGATGCAAAAGGGGTTATCAGAAACAGCGGTGATGTGGACGTCAGAAACGTGGAGGTCACTGGCTACTGCAAATCCTGCGGGGAACAAATAATTGAGGCTCAGTGGTTTGTCAGTGATTATGAAAAAATGACCCATCAGAAAGACGTGATCGACTATCTTCCCGCAGGCAGCAGCAAGGAGTTCGGATTTAAGGAAGTGGCCTTTTATGCGGCCAATAGAACTGAAAAGGCTCCTGAAGGTATGCCTGAGGGCCTGGGAATTTCCATCGACTCCTATGAAGTGGTTGAGTAGGACCGGAGGCTCCGGGCGATAGTCAGCCTTGATCGTATCGCATGCTTCCGGATTCAACCAGACGTATGAGAACGGGAATACCGAGATTTTCCCTTAGCCGGATTTCAGAGCTACGAAGAAGTTTTTCAAGCTCTTTTATTTCATCGGAGAAGATTGAATCGTTCATTCTGATAAAAATTTCAAGCAGCTTTCGTCCCTCCCGGTGCACCACCCTGTAGGAGACGGCTTGTTTTGAAAGGGAAAGCATGTTTTCCAGGTGGAAAAACACCTGGTTGCCGTGGACATTGACGCCGTCGATATTCATGATGTCGTCTGCGCGTTGGGCATACCACTGAATGCGTGCAAGCGTGCTGCCGCAGGAGCAGGCTTCCTTTATTATCCTGGCCCGATCTCCTGTTTTAAAACGTATCAGAGGAAAAGCCCTGGTGGTCAGGGTGGTCAGGACAAGCTCTCCGGTGTTTTCTGCAGCAAGCGCCGCCCCTGTGGCCGGGTCCACGATTTCAGGGAGAAAATGGTCCTCGTTGATGTGGAGCCCGCCGTGGTCCCGGCATTCGAATGCTATTGCCGGCCCGGGAACCTCGCTTAACCCGTAATGCACCCATGAACGTACGTGAAGCCGTTCTTCCAGGAATTTGCGGAAATCAGGGTCCACGCATTCCCCGCAGAGGATCAGGGTGTGAAGTGAAAGCGCGGCGGGGCCCATTCCTGTCTCTGACATGTAATCCGCCAGGTGTCCGGCCATGGCAGGCGTTGTGATAAGCGCGGTTGTCTTGTAGTCGCGCAGTATCATAAGCTGTTTTTCCACAGAGAGCTGGGTATTCGGGATTACGCTTGCGCCCAGGGATTCCGCCCCGTCCTTGTAATCTCTGCCCCAGTTGGCAAGCCCCGGGTTAAGTGAAATCTGGAGTATGTCGTTTGGCGTCACCCCGGCGGCTGTCATAGCTCTTGCAAGCATCTGCCGCCAGTGTTCAAGATCCTGGGCCGTGTAGCCGCTTACCGTCGGATTGCGTGTGGTTCCGGGGGCGGTGTGGATCCGGACAATATCTTTTAGAGGCACTGCAAAAAGGTCGTATGGGTAATGCTGGCTGAAATCGGCACGCTCCATGAAAGGCAGGCGGTCCAGATCGGCCAGGGTGGCGATATCTGACGGTTCGACTCCCAGCACATTTAACCTGTTTGTATGAAAGGGTACGTGCCGGTATGCCCGGTTTAAGGTGCTCTGCAGCCTTTCGAGCTGCAGCTGGTGTTTTTCATCGGGGAAGAGATTGAAAAACGGGTCAGACTGCATCGTAGAAATCTCCATAATCCTTGCCCAGATAGGCTCGTTTTACATCCTTGTCCGCCAGCAGCTCGTCAGCGGATCCCTGTAGCAGCACGGCTCCGGTTTCAAAAACATATCCCCGGTCCGCGGCCTCGAGAGCTGCCAGGGCGTTTTGTTCAACCAGGACAATTGTCAGTCCCCTGGATCTCAAAACTTCCAGCACTTCCATTATTTTTTCCACGATCATCGGCGCAAGCCCCATAGACGGCTCATCGAGTAAAAGCAGCCCGGGCCTGGCCATCAGTGCGCGCGCGATTGCAAGCATCTGCTGTTCACCGCCCGACAGGGTCCCTGCGGGCTGGTCAGATCGCTCCCTTAATATCGGAAACAGCGTCATTACAGATTCAAGATCCTGCTCTACAGCCTCGGCGGCCTTTTTTTTATACATGGTGTAGGCCCCCAGCCTGAGGTTATCCATTACCGAAAGCGGGGGAAAGATCATGCGTCCTTCCGGCACCAGGCTTATTCCGCGCCGGACAACGGCCGGGGGGTCCAGGCCTTTAAGACTCTGTCCCTCAAATTCGATCTCACCGGTCCATGTCGGCAGCAGGCCGCATACGGCAGAGAGCAGGGTGGTTTTGCCTGCACCGTTTGCCCCTATCAGGCATATGATTTCCCCGGCGTTTACCGAGAGGCTCACACCCTTAACAGCCATTATACGGCCGTAGAAACATTTAAGGTTTCTGACCCGAAGCATTTTAACTCTTTGCCTTTCCCAAATATGCCGCCATGACCGCCTCGTCTGTCTGAACTTCCCGCGGCGGGCCTTCTGCGATTTTGCGTCCCTGGTCTAACACCACTATTTTTTCAGATATTGACATGGTCAGGTTCATGTCATGTTCCACCAGCAGAATCGTAACCCCCTGGTCCCGGACCTTGCGTATAAGTTCTTCAAGCCGGCCGGTTTCAGACATGTTAAGACCTGCTGCCGGCTCATCGAGTAAAAGAAGCCTGGGTTTTGAAGCCATGGCCCGGGCCAGCTCCAGGAGGCGCTGCCATCCAAAGGGCAGATCCGTGCTTGTACGATCCGCATAATCCTGAAGCCCAACAAATTCAAGCAGTTCGATTGCGCGCTCCCTTGCCTGCTGTTCTTCCCGCCTGATGTAAGGAAACCTGAAGATGCTTTCTATTATCCCGCATCTTGTGCGGGTATGCAGCCCCACCAGGATGTTTTCCAGTACAGTCATGCTTTCAAACAGCTCTACATTCTGGAATGTCCGGGCAATACCCAGCCTTACCAGCTCATTGACCCTGAAGTTGTTTATCGGCCTTCCGCCAAAGCGGATTTCTCCTTTATCAGCCGGGAAAAGGCCGGTGATCAGGTTGAAAAGCGTTGTTTTGCCGGCCCCGTTGGGCCCTATCAGACCCGTGATTGAGCCCTGCTCCAGGAAAAAGTCGATATCGCTAAGGGCTTGGACTCCTCCAAACGATTTATCTATATTTCTGATTTCCAGCAGGTTTGTATTATTTGTCATGGCTTTTCCGGTAACGGTAATAAATATCTATTACTCCGCGGGTAAGTCCCCGGGGAAGAAATATCATGACACTCATTAGTATCAGCCCGTAGACGACCATTTCAAATTCCGAGAATGCGTGCAGCCATTCAGGCAGCAGGGTTAGCAGGGAAGCCCCGAAAAGTGCGCCCCAGATGCTTGCCATGCCTCCTATTACGACCATGGTGACTATCCTGATGGAGGCAACAAAGTTAAACGTTCCCGGGCTGATGAAATAGATAAGGTGCGCGTAGAGAAATCCGGCCATTGCCGCCATTGCCGCGCTTAAAACAAAAACCTGGACTTTTAGCTTCTTTGTGTCCACCCCTATTGCGGCGGCCGCCTTTTCCCCGTCATGAATGGAGCGGAGCGCCCGCCCGACTCTGGAGTCTATGATACGCCTGCACATGATAATTGAAAGCAGAACCACGCCCCATACCAGGAAAAAGTAGCTTCTGCGGGAGTCGAAAATCAACGGGCCGATCTCTAAGGGCGGTATCCCGACGAATCCGGAAGCCCCGCCTGTAACACTGCTCCACTCCCGGAAAAGAATGTGGATGATCATGCCGAATCCAAGGGTGCCCATTCCCAGGTAATATCCGGAAAGCCGGAGTGTGGGAATGCCGACTATCCAGGCCACAATCATGGCCGCTCCAACGGCCGCCGGCAGGGCCAGGATGGGCTCTACATTATAGGTGGTTGTCAGGATCGCGGTTACATATGCGCCGATGCCGTAGAATGCGGCATGGCCCAGGGAAATCTGGCCTGCATAACCCATAAGCATGTTAAGCGAAAGGGCCAGAAGGGTGTTTAAGCCGATAAAAATCAGCAGCTGCAGGTAATATTCATTATCAAGGCTCCAGCCCAGAATAATGACGGCAATGACAAACACGGCGTATATGATTTTTTGAGCTCTGCCGTACATGAATCAGAACCTTTTTACATCTGCAGAGCCGAGGATGCCCTGCGGACGCACGTATAAAACAAGCAGCAGCAGAATAAATGCGGCTGCGTCTTTTAATCCCGAGGAGACAAAACCCACCCCCAGCGCTTCCAGGATACCGAGAAGGAAGCCCCCGAGGATGGCTCCCCACAGGCTGCCCAGGCCTCCAAACATGGCAGCGCAAAAACCTTTGAGGCCAAGCATTGTTCCCATGTCATAGCTGGGCATTGTAATGGGGGAAATTATTGCACCGGCCACCGCCCCCATGCCGGTGGAAAGCCCGAAGGCCAGCAGAACCATCCACTTGGTCGGAATCCCTACAATCCAGGCCGCCTTTTTGCTCACGGCACATGCGGTCATGGCCTTGCCGGTCAGTGTCCGGCGGTAGAAAAGATGCAATGCCGCAGTCACCACCGTGACAATCACCAGGATCCATATGCTCTGGGCCAGCAGCCTTGCGCCTGCAAAGTCTATCGGGGGATGATCCGAGAACGGGGGCATGCTGTAGGAATTTTTCCCCCATATCAGCATGCCCGCGCCCCGCAGAAAAATGGATGCCCCCACGGTGATAATGATAAGGACGATGGGTTCCGGGTGTCTTACCGGTCTTATGGCCAGGCGTTCAAACAGCATCCCGGCAGCCGCAACCCCGGCAACGGTCAAAAAAAACGCGGGTATCAGGGGCAGGCCGAATCCGGCTGTCAGGCTTACCATGCCCAGGGCGCCGAGCATGACAAATTCGCCGTGGGCAAAGTTGATCAGGTCGGTTGAGCTGTAGAGCATGGAAAAGCCGACCGCAATTACCGCATAGATCGCCCCGTTTGTAAGTCCCGAGAAAAGATACTGCAGAATTTCTTGCATTTGCCTGTCCGGTTATGTTTATTCCACGAGTTCCCACTTGCCGTTTCTGATCCTGACCATTACAAATGCAGATGGATCAAGTCCGTTGTGATCGGTTTTGCTGAAAGAAAACACCCCGGAAACGCCCACGTGTCCTTTGATATTTTCCAGGTTTTCCCTGATCTGAGCCTTATCACCGCCGGTGCCTTCCATGGCCTTTGCAAGCAGATGGATTGCATCGTATGCATATCCGCCGAAACCCGACACGGTTTCGTTATACTTGTTTTCATAGGCTTTGATGTAGTCGAGAAGCACTTGCTTCTGGGGATCACTCTCAGGCAGCTGTTCGGCTACCAGGATTTTGCCGGTCGGCAGGAAGATACCTTCGGCGGCCTCGCCGGCGAGCTCTATAAATTTCGGAGAGGCCACGCCGTGGCTCTGGTAAAGCGGTATGTCAATGCCGAGCTGATCGACGTTTTTGGCCACCACAGCAGGCCCCGGGTTAGTCCCCCAGCATATTATGGCGCCAGGGTCCTGCCGGCGGATTTTTGTAAGCTGGGCGGTCATGTCCTTGTCGTCTGCGCCGAAACTCTGGCTGCTTACCACTTTAATGCCGAAGTCGGAAGCCTGGCTGAGAAGCTGTTCTTTGCCGCTTTCGCCAAAGGCATTTGAAACTGTGATAATGCCGACTTTCCTGATATTTCTTTTTTGAATATGCTGGTAAATAGAAGCCACAGCTTGGATATCGCTCTGGGCTGTTTTAAAAACCCATGGTTTGACCGGTTCAACGATTTTGTTTCCCGCGGCACAGCTTACAAACGGCAGCTTTGCCCGTTTAACCATGGGAATTACCGCCAGTGTAGTCGGAGTCCGGCTGGGCCCTGCAATAGCGGTTACCCTGTCCTTGTTTATAAGTTTGCCTGCCGCCATTACTGTTTTGGAAGGGTCGCCCTCGGTGTCGTAGATAACTCCTTCGAGCATGTGGCCGTCAACACCTCCCGCCTCGTTTATCTGTTCAATGGCCAGGTTCATCGATTTTTTCTCCGGATCGCCCAGAAAGGAAGCAGGGCCGGTTACTGAAAATATGCCTCCGATTTTGTATGCGTCCTTGTGGGAATCGGCAAAGATCGCCGGGGACAAGATCAGGGATGCGGCCAGTAACACGGCAGCAGCCAGAACGGTATTGCGGAATTTTTTTGCAGGTATCATGGGTTACCTCCTTGGCGTACGGTTTTGTTACATGCTGTAGAGTTTGGAGCCCTCTATAATGTTGAGCTCGTTTTGGGAAAGCACCCGGATGGCTTCATCCGGCTGGTCGAACCGAAAAATCATGATTGCATTGCTGCCGCTTTGTCTTACAAAGGCATACATGTATTCCACGTTTATCTGCGCCTGGTGCAGGATTTCAAGAATACTGTGCAGGCCGCCGGGATGATCTTTTACTTCCACGGCAACCACCTTGGTTTTGCGCACCGTGAATCCGCTGTTTTTAAGAACCTCCTCGGCTTTGGTGTTATCATCCACGATTAGCCGGAGGACCCCGAAATCTGTTGTATCTGCCAGGGCCAGGGCGCGGATGTTGACCCCGTTTTCCGAAAGAATTCCGGTTACCTCGGAAAGACGGCCCGCCTTGTTTTCCACAAAAATTGAAATCTGTTCGGCTTGCATGGCTCCCCTCCTTGAAAATTGCCGGGTTGTATGAAAACCGCTCTATATATCGCGCCTGTCAATTACCCGCGCCGCTTTGCCTTCGCTTCTGGCAATGCTTTTGGGTTCTGCGAGCTTGACTGCGGCCGATATGCCGAGCAGTTCCTTTATCTCTTTTGCAATGGTTTCCTCGAAGCGCTGGAGTTCTTTGACTTCGTCTGAGAACATGTTCTGGCTTACTTCCACCCTGACCGTGAGCGTATCCAGGTTGTCCTTGCGGTCTACTTCCAGCTGGTAGTGCGGTTCCACACCCTCGATTTCCATTAACACGCTTTCAATTTGGGAAGGAAATACGTTTACGCCCCGTATTATCAGCATGTCATCAGTTCGGCCGCTTATCTTGTCCATCCTGGCCATGGTCCGTCCGCAGACGCAGGGCTCCGGGTTAAGGCTGCTGATGTCGCGGGTTCGGTAGCGGATCACCGGAAAAGCTTCCTTTGTAATTGAAGTCAGCACCAGCTCCCCGGTTTCTCCGTAGGGCAGAACCTCGCCGGTTGCCGGGTCGATGATTTCTGCGATGAAGTGGTCTTCTGCGATGTGAAGTCCCTGTTTTGCCTCGTGGCATTCCACGGACACTCCTGGTCCCAGGACCTCGCTTAACCCGTAAATGTCGACCGCGGTGAGATTGAGCTTTTCCTCTATTTCTCCGCGCATGTTCTCTGACCATGGTTCGGCGCCGAATACACCGAACTTGAAGTTCAGATCTTTGAACGAAACCCCCATTTCCTCGGCCGCTTCCGCCAGGTGCAGGGAATAGGACGGCGTGGCAGTTAAAATGGTGGGGCCGAAATCCTTCATTATAATTACCTGGCGCTTGGTGTTGCCGCCTGATACGGGTATCACTGAGGCGCCGAGTTTTTCAGCGCCGTAGTGTATACCCAGGCCGCCGGTAAACAGTCCGTAGCCATAAGCGTTGTGTATGATGTCTCCGCGGGTGGCGCCTCCTGCTGCAAGCGCGCGCGCCATTAACTCGGCCCATGTATTGATGTCTCTTGAAGTATAGCCGACCACGGTGGGTTTTCCAGTGGTGCCTGAAGATGCATGTATGCGTACCACGTTGTCCATGGGAACGGCAAACATACCGAACGGGTAATTATCGCGAAGGTCCTGCTTGGTTGTAAACGGCAGATGCTGCAGGTCGGTTGTCGAATTGATGTCTGCCGGCCTGATGCCAGCTTCTTCCAGTTTTTTGCGGTAAAAAGGCACTGTTGCATAAACCCGGGAAACAGTCGCCTGCAGGCGCCGGAGCTGAATCGATTCCAACGCTTCCCGGGGCATTGTCTCGTATTCGATGTCATAGATCATCGTCACCCTCCTTGCTCTGTTTTGCCGCCGCAATCTTTAATCCGGCTGTGTTTAAAAATAAAAAAAGGCTGAAGGAAAACCCCACAGCCTTAAAAAAGCCATGGGTGTGCCCTCAGGCGTCTCCCCATGGCTTTGCTTTCTTTTTCCGGTTGCTTTGATTTATATGGCCGGTCCATGGGAAGACTTTTCAAAGAAAAAAAAGCTCCCAAAGCCAGCATAACTTCGTGCATGTCTCATTTCAACAGAACCTGCCCCATCTTTATTCCATTTGATCATCCGGATCATACGGGGATTGCCGCAAATCATCTATGCAACTTAAACGGTTCATATTAAACGTGTCAAGAAAAAATCCAAAGCACCAGCAATTGCCGGTAAATTTTTGACCCTCCCCGTAATAATTCATCTTGAGTTTTCCATAAGAGTTTCTTCTATCTTCGAGCATATAGGACGTTAAGAGGAACGGGCTTTTCAAATAATGAGTTTTCAAGTATTTTCGCAGGGGGGCGGCGGAGGCGATTTGCTTGCTGCCGGCCGTTTTCGTGGATTCATCTGCGGCCTTCGCTGGAATTTCAAAAACTCGGGCTGTCGCCCTCAGACAGTTTGAAATTCCTGGCTCCGGTCGCAGCCGAATCTTACACGAAAACGCCCAATGCAGCTTCGCAAACCACCCCCGCCGCCCCCTGGACAAACCGTCTGCAAATTTTCACCCTTTTCCG
>JAGXLE010000287.1 GCA_018334855.1 Desulfobacterales bacterium
CAATCATGGTGGCATTTGAGCAGGGGACGAAACCGGAAAAATTCTGTGCGTGTGCTGCCGCCTTTTCCAGATCCCACATGCAGTCCAGGATCAAATCAATATCCCCGGTTTCGGTTGCCTGATGTCCATCAAAGCATGCCCCGATGACATCTGCCAGGGGCGGCTGGTGCCGGTTGTCGTATTTTTCCCGATTCTTCTTGTGAAGGCTGAAAGGACTCCGGATGGCGCGCAGATAAGGTGGTCCTTCGCTCCAGGTATTATCGAAGTTGAGGCAGTGCTCGGCACTGTCTGAGATGGTCACCGGCAAAAGCCCTCGGTCTTCATTATCCCGGAAGGCTTTCATGGCCAGCAGGGCCAGATATTCCGCAAGCCTGCCCAGTCCGCTGAAGACCCGGGCCGCATCTATGGAAACCCCGTGCCAGCGCCGGATATCCCCGGGGTCGATGTAATTGCACGCCCGGACCAGATCTTCTTCCACAAAGCCAATTTCCCGCACTTCTTCCGTAGCCCTGTACCCCAGAACGTTCTGGAACAGGAAATGTCCCCCGGACGGCGTGTAATCCAAGAGATACGGCATCCCCCTGGAACGGAAGATGTCTTGCACAAAATCCATCAAGGGGCGTACCTGCTGAAACAGTTGTTTCTGTTCTTCTTTGTCCGTGTAGAGTCGATGCTGGTCGGCTCCCAGAAAAATTTCGATATCCAAGGGCATCAGCACCGCCTGCGACCTTTCCCCCACCACTGGCAGGTGAACCTCAAGACCACGCGTCACGGTGAATTCTTCCAACTTCTCCACACCGGCTGCAACAGCGGGGAATATCGGATCGCTGGTTTCCGCTACGAGCGCTTCCCCGGTTGCGATAAAATGTTGGCTGAACTGGCAGCAATTTTTCAGCCGGTCGATAACTTTCCGATAGTATCGCTGCTCTTTCATAGTCCGCTCATAAGGAATCGCTTCTCGGATAGATCCTTAAAAAGGGATGCTTGCATTATTTTAATTTATTCACGCCCCGATTCCGACGTGCTCCAGAATTGTGCATCGTCCTGAAAGTAAAACTCCGGCTCAGAAGTGGTCCGAGCTATGTCTATATGTTGCTCAAAAAAACGAGGCCAAGCCCTGTTTATAATAAGAATAACATGCCAGAACCATAGTGCAAGTTTGGGGGGTCCCAGGAATATTACCGATGCTGGCAAGTTATGTCGTCACTTTTAAATTATGGACATATCAGCTGGTATAAAGCTGAAAAGGCCTGGTCGGTGAAAAGTTCATCACTTTCCAGGCCCGATCTCCTCAGTCCTTTGCGCTGAAAACCTGCTTCTCGGCAAAATCTCCGGCCCATGGCAGCTTATACATCTCTCCCTGAAACGCCTTAACCATGAGCAAAATCCAAAGTATTACAGCTACCAGGAATATTACAGGAGACAGTAAACCAATAACCGGAATCCAACCCACAACCAGGCTCAGGACAAACAAGGCAAGAAAGACCACGAGGGATTGCATAGCGTGAAATCTTACAAACTGATTTTCTTTTTCCAGAAACAGAAACAAGATACCAGTCAGCCAGCCCAGCACATAACAGAGAACCGCCTCAATATTCTGGTCAATCCCCAGAGCTGTTTTATTTTTCTCCATTTAGCATCTCCTTTCTTTTGTTAGCCGCAACAAAGACTTTACCACCGGTGCTATTGAATATCATTAATATTTCCCCAATTTTGGTGTCTCCGGCCAGGCAATCGATCATATTGATGAAATAGCCGTTTTTATTGATCTATAATTTTAACCAGTTCAACCCGCCGATTCTGTGCCCGGCCATCTTCATTCTCATTGCTGGCTACGGGAGCCCATGGGCCCAACCCGCGTGGGGTAAGCCGGTCTTCGGAAATACCGTGTTCGGATGTCAAAAAATCAACTACTGACGCTGCACGCTGCTGCGACAAATCCATATTGTAATCAACGTCTCCGGTGGCATCGGTATGGCCAACAACACCCAGTTTGAGTTCGGGGTTTTGCTCCAGCAGATTAGCGATTTCGTCAAGCGTCGATTCGGATTCATCTTTTATCGTGGATTCATCTGTATCGAAGTAAATGCCATAAATACGAACGCTTCCTTTTTCATTAATATCGTTTGCCATAGCCTCGGCATCTATTTTAACCTCAACCTTGCCGGTCTCCATAGGCTTTTCTTCGACGATTTGAAGCACAGAGTTGGGTTTAGCCTTCCTTAGAACCGTATTAACCGATACAACGATATCCCCTTCCGGATCGGGAAGCCGGGCAAAGAAAAAGTAGGGATCCTTCCCTAAATAAGTCAACTCATTAAATTTCACACCGTCAATTTTAAAATCGGCAAATTCACCGCATTTCTCATCATCTCCGGCGCCGCATTCATAAACGATTTCAAAACCGGCATCCCGGAGTGCCATCTGATAGTTGCGATGGACTTCCAGGGAAGATCGCCCTTCGGGCGCCACATAATGGATACGGGTAACCTTTCCTTCAA
>JAGXLE010000043.1 GCA_018334855.1 Desulfobacterales bacterium
GGAGAGAATGTGCCGCGGTATTTCCGCGTTAAATCAAAGGGCGCTTTCCGTGGCGCCGCTGCAGGAATACCATGATAAAAAGTGAATTTATGAGATGAAACCGCAAAATCAAACCGAGGCTCGACCGCGGGAATCCTGCGGGGTTTTTGGTATTCACCGTCACCCAGAGTCGGCAAGGCTGGCTTTTTTCGGCCTTTACGCCCTCCAGCACCGTGGGCAGGAAAGCGCGGGAATTGCCGTGGTAAAGGACCGGCATATCGACTGCCACAAGGGCATGGGCCTGGTTCCGGAAGTTTTTGACGACAGGATCCTGGAAGCCCTGACCTGTGAATGCTCCGCCATTGGCCATGTAAGGTATTCAACCACGGGCGGATCTGTGCTGACAAACGCCCAGCCTTTTGTGGTCAATCACAGGGGCAAATCCTACGGTGTGGCCCACAACGGCAACCTGGTAAACGCCCATATCCTGAAGCAGGAGCTGGAAGAAGAGGGATCGATATTCCAGACCACCATGGACAGCGAGGTATTTCTGCACCTGTTTGTAAAAAACCTCAGGCACGGATTTGAGCAGGCCCTGGTCAATGCCGTGACCCGGCTGCAAGGGGCTTATTCTTTCGTGGTGCTCACCAGCCGGGGCGAGGTGGTTGGCATCAAGGACCCCAACGGCTTTCGTCCCCTGTGTATCGGCAGATTAAACGGACATTACGTTCTGGCCTCCGAAACATGCGCTCTGGACTTGCTGGAGGCGGAATTCGTGCGCGAACTCGAACCCGGAGAAATCGTTATTATAAATGATCAGGGCGTGCGCAGCATTTTTCCGCACGAGACAACCCGAAGGACCTTCTGCATTTTCGAGTTCATCTATTTTGCCCGGCCTGATTCCACCATATACGGCAAAAACGTTTATCTGACCAGAAAGGCCCACGGCCGCCAGCTTGCCAGAGAAGCCCCGGTGGAGGCTGATCTTGTCATGCCGTTTCCAGATTCCGGAAATTATGCGGCCCTGGGATACGCAGAGGAATCAGGGATTCCTTTTGATCTGGGCATGATCCGCAATCACTACGTGGGCAGGACCTTTATTCAGCCCTCCCAGAGCATGCGTGATTTCGGCGTTCGCATGAAGCTAAACCCCGTAAAGGAACTTCTGGCGGGAAAAGACATTATAATAATCGAGGACTCAATTATACGGGGCACTACGGCCAGGACCCGTGTCAAGGCGCTGAGGGAGCTGGGAGTCAAACGGGTTCACATGCGCATTAGCTGCCCGCCGCACAAGTACCCGTGTCATTACGGGATCGATTTTTCAACCAAGGGCGAGCTTATCGCGGCCTGCAAAACCGTGCCCGAACTCAGGCAATACCTGGGCCTCGATACCCTTCATTATCTTAGCCTTGAAGGGCTTTTGGCCTCAACCGGGGTGGAATCGCCTGAAAATAATTTCTGCAAGGCTTGCTTTGACGGGTGTTATCCTGTAGGATTTGACCATACAGTTTCAAAGAGCTGCATGGAAAATTTCTAAAGGGTGATAGTCCCGTAAGAAGTCAATTTTTTAGATGGCAAAGTAAAAAGTTTAAGATCAAGGCGCGCAAACCCCGAGGAATGCAGCGCAACGCTGAGATTGGACTTTTTACTTTGCCATCAAAGGATATTTGGCGATGATTGAATCCAAATACCTCAAGGATAATGTCCAGAATATTCAGCGCCTGATGGCCATCCCGGGCCTGAAGGATTTTGAGACCAGAAATCTTGCAAAGCTTCTGCGGCTGAGCAAAATCCGGGAATACGAGGACGGCGAGCTGATAATCAGGGAAGGCGATAATGATCCCTGGCTTTATTTCCTGCTTTCAGGGCGCCTCGTGATAAAAAAACAGGGCGTGGAGATAGGACAGATATCGAATGTCGGGGAGATATTCGGCGAAATGCGTATCATAGACAGTCTTACCCGCTCTGCTTCCGTCTATGCCGTGGGCGATACGATCTGTCTCTGCGTGGATACTTCGGCCAAGGGACGCATGTCGCGCTCCTATGAACGCGATGAGCGGCTCGATTTTCTCCTGCTTCTTTACCGGATTTTTGCCGAATACATGTCGATTCGGCTGCGGGCCACAAATGACGAGTTGTTTAAGGCCAAGACCGAAATCAGGAAATTAAAAGAAGAGCACACCGAATCGTAAGCGTTTTTTTTCGGCGCTGCCGGACTGATTCCCCGCTCCTGGATATGTTATGAAAAAAACAGTGTCATTTGCGAAAAATGCCGCCAATGTATTTTTCCACATTACCACCCGGTGCAATCTGAAATGCTCCCACTGCTATATCAATTACGGGCAGCACGGGGATAAGACCCTGCCTCTGGAAACAGTCGTCTCATGGCTGAAATTGTTCTATGAGCCGCAAAAGACAGCCAATCTGGTTCTTTTGGGCGGCGAGCCGACACTTCATCCGGATCTGGCTGCAATTGTAGAAGCAGCCGGGCAGACCGGCTACGGCTCTGTCACCATTGATACCAACGGATACCTGTTCTACGATATTTTGGACAAGGTCAGCCCGGGGCAGGTCGATTATTTAAGTTTCAGCTTAGACGGTGCAACAGAGGCCACAAACGACCGGATTCGGGGGAAGGGCTGCTATGAGGCCTGTACGCAGGGCATAAGGCGGGCCGTGGAAAAGGGTTTTTCAGTGAGCCTGATTTACACTGTCAGCCGGGAGAACCTGCATGAGCTGGCGGATATGCCGTCTCTTCTAAAGGATCTTGGAGTGCACCGTTTCTTTATCCAGGTGATCGGTATCCGGGGCAAATCGGCGGAGTCCGGCAAAGATGATCTTCAGCTTACCCGCCGGCAGTGGGAGGACAACGTGTTTCCGGTTGCAGAAAAGGTTGCAGAAAGCGGCATCACCGTAACCTATCCAAAGGTTTTTCTTGAGCCCGGCGAGGTTTTCGAGTGCGGGGGAAATGTTGCGGAAAATTATTTTATCTTTCCAAACGGCCGGGTTTACCGGTGCCCGCTGTGTGAGGATTTTCCGGTTCACAGCATGGAGATAAAAGACGGCCGCTTACAGTCAACCCCCAAAATCAACGAGGCAGACCTGTTTGCCCTCGATATCCCGGAAGGCTGCGTGATGAACAAGCTGGTCCAGGGAGGCAATATTTCCTACGGCAAAGACGGAAAGCCTGTCTGCAAAATAGCCTGCTGCCTGTTAAAGGAAGAGATCCCCGCTTCGTAAAAAGGTGTTTATCCCGCTTGGGCGGTATTTTTGAAGAAAGTAAATCGGAAACCATCTTGGCTGACCGGCGACGCGAAAAAGGAATTTCCTCGCTCCAGGAGCCTCTTTGCGCCTCAATTTCCGCTCGGAAACCCGCTTTTCCGCACCGCCGTCAGGGCAACAAAGTGTAATTTCGCAAGAGCGCGAAAAAAGGATTTCCTTAGAAGAAGATTAAATGCTTTTAAAAATCTGAAGCGCCCAAATTAGGTATTGTAACAATACTGTAAAGCCGCTATACTAGAACAGCCTTTATATCCACGTACCGGAGAAAGGCCCCTGCCCATGAGCAAGGAAGAGAAAAATTTCGTTCTGGATACAAATGTCATTCTTCACGACAGTTCCAGCATTCATCACTTTGAAGAACATGACATAGTGATCCCTATTTCAGTGCTCGAAGAGCTGGATGCGTTTAAAAAGGGCAATGATTCCTTAAATTTTCACGCCAGGGAATTTCTGCGCACTCTTGATTCGTTAAGCGGGGACAAGCTGTTTAACGGAGGTGTCCGCATAGCGCCGGGATCAGGAAGAATTTCCGTGAAGCTGGAGCGGGAATTTCATCCGGACCTGCTTTTAAACTTTGCCAGCAACAAGCATGACCACCGGATTTTAAACACAGCCTACCACCTGTCAAAAGAAAAGCCTGATCTTGCTGTCATACTGGTTACAAAGGATGCCAACCTCCGGATGAAGGCCAAGGCCATGGGCCTGATGGCCCAGGATTATACCAGCGATCATGTCCGTGATATCAACAGCCTTTATTCCGGTAAGCGTATGGCCGAATCCATTCCCATGGAATTAATCGAGCAGCTCTATCAGCAGCCCTGGGAGGTTCCGCTTTCAGCCGTGGACATCAGCCCGCCCTTGACACCCAATGAATACCTGATACTGCGAAACGGCAGAAAATCCGCTTTGGCGCGGTATCACCCCGGTGAGAACATGCTGCGGCGGGTGAGCAGAAACTCGGCCTACAGCATTGTTCCGCGAAATGCGGAACAGACTTTTGCGTTAAATGCCCTTCTTGATCCCGAGATTCACCTGGTGAGCATCACCGGTAAGGCCGGGACCGGAAAGACGCTTCTGGCCCTGGCAGCAGCCCTGGAGGCCAGGAGATCTTACCGCCAGATTTTTATGGCCAGGCCGATAGTTCCTTTGAGCAACCGGGATATGGGGTATCTGCCCGGCGATATTCCGGCAAAGCTCGATCCTTACATGCAGCCCCTGTATGACAATCTTTCAGTGATACAGAACCAGTTTTCAGAAGACGAGCCTTCCCACCAGAGGATCAGCGGGCTGCTGGAGACAAACAAGCTCGTCATTGCTCCGCTCTCCTATATACGGGGCCGGAGCCTGGTGAAGATTTTTTTCATAGTCGACGAAGCCCAGAATCTGACCCCCCATGAAATCAAGACCATTATCACGCGCTCGGGAGAGGGGACCAAGATAGTCTTTACCGGCGATATATTCCAGATCGATCACCCCTACCTGGGGACCCTGTCAAACGGGCTAAGCTATTTGATAGAAAAAATGCAGGGACAGAAGCGATTTGCCCATATTTCCCTTGAAAAAGGGGAGCGCTCCGAGTTGGCTGAACTGGCAAGCAATCTGCTGTAAGAATTTAATAATTTGTTTTAAACCCGTTTCAAGGGAGGTAAAAATGTGGAGGGCTGCGGCAATTATGAAGGCGGTTTTTCTGTTTGTTTCTCTTCCGTATTTCTTCGATCAAATACATCTCTAAGCGGTCAGGGCGTTCGGCCCTGACCGCTGTCATGCCCAACCCCGTGTCCATCAATATTTACATGAAAATTTTCCATTGACAAAGGCCAAATGGCAGAAAACCGCAAACCATCTGCTGGAGCCAAACCCGGCCAAACCCTTTATCATCTCCGGGCCATTAAAAAATCCAAATTCCAACAAAGGAGGTCTGTCATGAATCAAAGCAACAATTGCTGCTGCCAGAAACCGGAACTCTTAAAAGACGCACCCGAAAAATGCACCACCGAGCAGATCCGCATCTGCCACGGAGACGTGCAGAACCATCCCTGCACTTGCAATACTCCAAAACCGGAAGCAAACCCGAAAAAAGACGAAAAATAAGTTTCAGGCGCTGCTGCCATGACCATCTCTGTTGCATTATTTGCGGCCATATTTTTCATCTCGTTTCTGCTCACCATGGTGGGGCTGGGCGGCGGACTGATATTTTCCCCCCTTTTTGTGATTCTGGGGTTTGCAAAGTCTGCCGCCGCCTCGGCCTCATTCGCATTTTAGATACAGGCAAATCCAAGTCAGATGAACCCATCCATCCTTGTTGAAAATCTTGCCAAGCGTTTTGAAAACGTGGAAGCAGTCTCCGGGATTTCGTTTTCCGTGGGCAAGGGCGAGCTGTTTGGCTTTCTGGGGCCCAATGGGGCGGGCAAGACCACCACGATCAATATGCTCACCGGCCTGGCCCGTCCGGATACCGGCACAATCCGGATTGCGGGAATCGATTGCACGGATAAAAACAGACACGCCCAGCATTTAATCGGCGTGGTCCCCGATTTTACCTGCCTGTTTCTATTCTTTCCCGTCTGTCCACAAGGGGTCGTTTCCAAAGGTATCAAACCACCATTGATCGGGTGAGCGATGGGTCTTGACCGTTTCCTCGGAAAAATCGTATTGGTAGTTGTTGCAGTAATCTATGATTGTTTCATGAGCGGAAACGATTTTGCGGGTCATTTCCCTGCATTTTTCCGGATCCTCCCGGCATTTATCCGGATGCCATCTGGATAAAAGCCGCCGGTAGTTTGTTTTGATCATTTCCATAGTGGCTTTTTCCGGAAGTGCCAAGATCTTCCGGGCTTCGGTGATTTCCTGATATTTATTTTTCGGCATTGCCATTTACGCCTTCTTGTTCCAGCTTGAACAATAAATCTGTTGTATGAGGGATAAACAAGTATTTATTTATATGTTCATACGCTTTTCGTCAATTTTAGAAAAGTGCCGCCCACATGCAGAGGCTTCGCGACCGGCTGGAGACAGCGGTTACCCGGGAGATTTATATCCTCAAATCACAATTTATCTTTCTGTTAATAAACAAACTTATCTTCTATTTTCTTTTCTTGACAGGCTGAAAAATATTTTTATATTATAATTTAACGATATAATTGATAGCGACAAGCCAAAGCCGGTCCAATGTATGCCGGAGGTAGAAGAAATGAAAAAATTTACAAAAGTTATGAAAGCCTTGTCTGACCCGACACGGGTCAAAATTGCAAAAATGCTTCAGCGAAGGCAGATGTGTGTATGCGAAATCCAGGAAGCCTTGGGAATTGCTCAGTCCACTGCCAGCAAGCACTTAAAAATTCTGGAAGAAGCAGGCTTGGCAACATATAAAAAAGACGGCCTGTGGGTTAACTACACTCTGTCAGATGGCTCTGAGAGCCCGTATGCAGCCAGCATGCTGGGCAATCTCAGGCACTGGCTAGAAGATGATCCCGAAGTGGCCGAACTGATCGGCCAGCTACCTGAAATCAGGCGCGAGGAAATCTGCCGGACGCAGATTCCACGTAACCGCAAGGTTCGGGTTTAAATATTAATGCAGGATTTATAAAACTCATTATTATACGAGGAGGTTTGAGATGGATATCAAAGTACTGGGTCCTGGCTGCCCAAAATGCCAGCAGACCGAAGAAACAGTCAAGCAGGCCCTGGCTGAAGCCGGCAAAGAGGCCAGCGTGGAAAAGGTCGCCGACACCATGGAAATAGCAAAATACGGTGTTTTCGGCACTCCTGCGGTTGTAATCGACGGGGAAGTTAAGTCCGTGGGCAAAATCCCGAAAAAAGACGATGTACTGAAATGGATCAAATAAAAGAGGTCCTTTCATTAAAGGAAAGTTAAAATGCTGCTGGAATCCTACACAAAAAACATTTTCCGTCCGGAATGCAACCCCAGTTTTGAATCCTTGCACTGCATTGCCAACCTAGGGCAGGACGTCTCTGCCGCCCTGCCCTACTTGAATGCAGAGCTGGGCGGCACCCGGTATTTTAAGGACCCGCCAGCAATGATGCTTCATGTTCACGGCAAGATAATCAAGGTTGGGGCAACCGAGATTGCTATCAACGCGCTTGAAGATGAGGCCGAAGCCGAAAAAATCCTGCAATGGCTTAAAAACGAGATCAACCGGGTGTGGGAGGAAAAAGACACCATCACCCCGAGCGAGGAAAGCCGGGCAAAGCCACAGATATTTGAAATTTTAAAACTGCTGCCCAAAACCAACTGCAGAAAATGCGGACAGCCAACCTGCATGGTCTTTGCCGCCCAGGCCGCCGAAGGCGGCCGCGGGGCTGAGGACTGCCCGGAGATCGACCCGGAAAACAGGGAAAAACTGGAAACCTATCTTGCCGGATTTACTTTCGGATAAATTCCAAGCAGACACAAACCCGCACAAAGCCGAAAACCGCGACAAGAAAATCGTTATATGACTGAATCTACAGCAAAAAAACTGCCGATTCTAGACCGATTCCTGACCTTGTGGATATTTCTGACCATGACCTTTGGAGTCTCGGTCGGGTATTTCTATCCGGCCATCACCGAAGCCATGAACTACGTGACTGTGGGTACGACCAATATGCCCATTGCCATCGGCCTGATCCTGATGATGTATCCGCCCCTGGCCAAAGTGCGCTACGAAAAGCTGGGCGAGGTCTTCCGGGATTACAAAATTTTAGGCCTGTCCCTGGTGCAGAACTGGGCGATCGGGCCCGTTCTGATGTTTCTGCTGGCCGTTTCCTTTCTCTCCGGCCATCACGAGTATATGGTGGGCCTGATCATGATCGGTCTGGCCCGGTGCATTGCCATGGTGCTGGTCTGGAACGAGCTGGCCCGCGGTGATGCCGAGTACTGCGCCGGGCTGGTGGCATTCAACTCGGTGTTCCAGGTGCTGTTTTTCTCGGTTTACGCCTGGTTTTTCATCACCATTCTGCCGGGATGGTTCGGCCTGGAAGGTGCGGCCGTGGATGTGACCATAGGCCAGATTGCCGAAAGCGTGTTCATCTACCTGGGCATTCCATTTATCGCGGGGATTATCTCGCGCTTCATCGGTCTGAAGGCCAAGGGCGATGACTGGTACATGGGAAAATTCATCCCCAAAATCAGCCCGCTCACTCTGATCGCGCTGCTGTTCACCATCGTGGTCATGTTTTCGCTAAAGGGCGAATACATCGTAAAGCTGCCGCTTGACGTCGTTCGCATCGCCATCCCGCTGTGCATCTATTTCGTGGCCA
>JAGXLE010000044.1 GCA_018334855.1 Desulfobacterales bacterium
GTCCAGACGGCAGATAAGGAAACGGGTTCCAACGGAAACGGCAATGGAAGCGGCAATGGAAGCGGCAGAGGAAACGGCAATGGAAACGGCAACAGGCGGGAAAAATCTGAGGCGGGGCGGCAGCTTTATTTGCCGGGCATTTCGGCACAGCCCGCAAACGGCCGTATATTGAGACGGGATTATACGTTTGATAGTTTTGTGGTGGGCAGAAACAGCAACCTGGCTTACCAGGCTGCGCTTACACTGGCTTCCAACAAATTCTCTGACTTTAATGCATTGTTTCTTCTCTCAGGCACGGGCATGGGCAAAAGTCATCTTTCCCAGGCAGTGGGACACAAAATTCTTTCGGCCTGTCCTGGAGAACGCGTATATTACGTGAACGCAGAAGATTTTACCAATGAAATGGTCCATTCAATAAAGAGCAATTCAATTGATACTTTCAAGCGCCGCTACCGGGAAAATTGCGACGTGCTGCTTCTCGAGGAAATCCACATGCTCTCGGGGAGAACCCGGACCCAGAGCGAGCTGGCCATGATGCTTGACCATCTTTATGAATCCGGGAAAAAGCTGATATTCTCAAGTTGCGCCTCTCCTGCCGAAATTCCGAAAATGAGCGATCACCTGGTTTCCCGGCTGGGCCAGAGCATGATGACCGTTATTGAGCGCCCGGATTTTTCGACCCGGGTGCGGATACTGATGCGCAAGGCCGAATCCAGGGGGGTTTGTCTGCCAAAGGAAGTGGCCGAATATATGGCCGGAGAGCTGGTTGATAACGTGCGTCAGCTGGAAAACGGTTTGATCGGGATTGCCTCAAGGTCCTGCCTGATGGGCGAACCTGTTGATCTTAAACTGGCCGAGCAGGTGGTAAGAAATATCGTTTCCAGTAAAAAAAGCATTACGGTTGACTCGATTACCAGGCTTGTGGGAAAGGAATTCGGGGTTCCGGTAAAGGACATGGTTTCAAAGTCCAGGAAAAAATCCGTGGTCCGGCCCCGCCAGGTGGCCATTTTTCTTTGCCGCAGGCATACGGGCGAGCCGCTTCAGACCATAGGCAGAAAATTCAACCGTATGCATGCCACTGTTATCCATTCCATAAATTCCGTGGAAAAGGAACTGAAACTAAAGGGCGAGCTGCACAGGCAGGTCGAGATCATAGAGAAAAAACTGGAGAACGGAACCGATTAACCCGATTACTTCCAAAATTGAAAAGAAGCTGCGGCAAATAACTGGGGAAAAGAATTTTTCCCGGCAAAAGGAAGACTTGGTGTGCTATGCCTATGACGCCACCAGGCGGTTTTTTATGCCCGGGGCCGTGGTTTTCCCGCAAAATTCCGACCAGGTGTCAAAGATTCTTGCCCTGGCCTCGGAAAACGGCATCCCCGTTACTCCGCGCGGTGCGGGTTCCGGCATGAGCGGCGGATCTGTGGCAGTCAAAGAAGGGCTGGTGATGGTGATGACCGGGCTGGGTCGCATACTTGCCGTTGATGCAGACAATTTTACGGCAACTGTTCAGCCCGGGGTAATCACGGGAGTATTTCAGAAGGCGGTGGCGGAGCAGGGGCTTTTTTATCCCCCTGATCCCTCGAGCGCGGATTTTTCCACCCTGGGAGGAAACCTTGCCGAATGCGCCGGTGGACCCAGGGCGGTCAAGTACGGCGTAACACGCGATTACGTGCTGGGCCTGGAAGTAGTGCTGCCCTACGGGGAAATTATACGCACCGGGGTAAAGACCGCTAAGGGTGTGGTCGGCTATGACCTCACACGCCTGATCATCGGCTCTGAAGGAACCCTGGGCGTAATAACCGAAATAACGCTTCGTCTTTTGGCCCGTCCCGAAGAGGTCAGGACCCTTTCGGCCGAATTTGACAGCATGGATAAGGCCGCCCGCGCGGTTGCCGCGGTGATGCGCAGCGGGATAACCCCTTGTGCCCTTGAATACATGGATAAAAACGCCATATCCTGCGTAAAAAGTTACCAGGATGCCGGTTTGTCCGAAGAAGCCGAAGCCCTGCTGTTGATAGAGGCTGACGGAACTCCGGAGCAGGCGCGGGAAGCGGTTGACAGAATTGCCGGCGTTCTTAAAGAAAACGGGGCGGCAAAGATCGAGACCGCGCAGACCGCCGAAGAAGTTCAGAGGCTCTGGAAGGCGCGAAAGGCCGTGTCTCCTGCTCTTTATACCTATGGACCGGACAAGATCAACGAGGATATCGTGATTCCCCGCAGCAGGCTGCCGGAAATGGTGGAGAAAATCCGGGTTCTCGGGGAAAAAACCGGCCTGACCATGGTAAGCTTCGGGCATGCCGGAGACGGGAATATCCATTTCAACGTAATGTATGACAGCAGCCGGCCCGAACAGGCGGTGGCCGCCCGCAAAGCGGTCGAAGAGGTATTCGGCTATACCCTGGAGCTTGGAGGCACCATTTCCGGTGAACACGGAGTTGGTATTGCCAAGGCACCCTATATGAACAGGGAAATCAGCCCGGAGGCGCTATCCCTGATGAGAAGAATAAAAAAGGCATTTGATCCCGCCGGCATACTCAATCCCGGCAAAATGCTCATGTAGCGAAAACTCTATTGTATGTTGCCCGTGATTTCAGAGGCGTTCATAAGGTCTTCGAGCTGCTCTATGCGCATCTGCTCTGATTGTTCAATGGCGCAGCGCAGTCTCATGGCACAGTATTTCCTGCAGATTCCGGCCCTGATGTCGAACCTGCCGAAGCAATCCACAGTATCTTCGTTTTCGTTTTGCAAGTACATCTCTTCCATTTTGTCCGTCTCTATAATGTCAGGATTGAAAACATTTCCCGGTGTATATGACCGTTTGTGGCCAGGATTTCTTTTTTGTCAGGCCTGTAAGGATCGCCTGAAAAATCCGTAACTTCTGCACCTGCCTCCCGTGCGATCAGGGTGCCCGCGGCCGTATCCCAGGGCTTTAGGTTCTGTTCCCAGAATCCCTCAAACCGCCCGCAGGCCACAAAACACAGGTCCAGTGCCGCCGAACCCAACCGCCGGATTCCCATGGCGGCGCTCAAGCATTGCTCAAAGCGCTTCATGTAAGGGGCCGTGTCCTGTTTTACGTCATAGGGAAAGCCTGTTACAAGCAGGCTTTCCGAGACCTGCCGGCAGGCAGAGACCGTAATCCGGTGTCCGTTTAAAGCCGCGCCCTGACCTGCTGTCGCTGTGAATAAGTCTCCGGTCACCGGGTTTAACACAACGCCTACCATGAGTTCGCCGTCTTTGGCAAAGGCTATGGAAACCGAAAACAGGGGGAGCTGGTGGGCAAAATTGGTGGTGCCGTCAAGCGGGTCAATTATCCACAGGCAGCCGTTTTTGCCCTGCAGCCGCTCGCCGCTTTCCTCTGCCAGGATATCGTGATCAGGAAATTTCTCTCCCAGGACACCGATAATATGGTTTTCAGAGGCAATGTCTGCAGAGGTGACAAGATCCTCCGGACCTTTTTTGTCTATGCGCTCCAGATTGCCCAGGTGGCTTTGCAGAATTTTGCCGCCGCCGTATGCAGCACCTATTGCCGTGTTTTTGATGTAATTGTAATCCATAGAAAAATGAGCCTATCTCAAGTTGATGGAATCCGTCAACAAGGGATTTGCCGAAAAAGGCAAAGACCCGGATTCAGGGTCGCGGTTGACCTGGATGCCGCTGCCGGATATCGCCTGTTCAATCTTTTCAGTCAGCGGCAGGAGGGTTTCGGCGTTTTTGGCGCAAACCGGCATGCCGCCGGTCTCGGCAATTATCTGCTCCAGTTCCCTGGCCCCGATGAGATCTTTCTTGTTTATTATTTTGATAACCGGGATCTGTTCAAGGTTTAGCTCCTGGAGAATTCTGTTTACAGATTCTATCTGCTCGCTGTAAGCCGGATTTGCCGCATCAATTACGTGGAGCAGCAGGTCTGCGTTTTCAAGCTCTTCCAGGGTGGCCCGGAAAGCCACCCGGAGCTCTTTTGGCAGGTCCTTGATAAATCCGACCGTGTCGGTGATGATAACCTCGGTATCTCTTGGAAATTTCAGGCGCCGGCTTGAAGGGTCCAGGGTTGCAAAAAGCCGGCTTTCAGCCAGGACCGAGCTGTTTGTCAGCGTGTTTAACAGCGTGGACTTGCCTGCGTTGGTGTAGCCGATAATCGAAATTACCGGCAATCCCTTTTTGGCCCGCCTTGATTTTTGCTGGTTACGCTGTTTTCGGACGTTTCCAAGTGCTTTTTCCAGCCTGGTAATACGGTCCCGGACCCGGCGCCGGTTGATTTCCAGCTTGGTTTCCCCGGGCCCCCTTCCGCCAATGCCGCCGGTAAGCCGAGACATGGCGGTGTTCTTGGTGGCAAGTCTGGGCAGCATGTATTTTAACTGGGCAAGTTCCACCTGGATTTTGCCCTCTCTGGACTGAGCCCGCTGGGCAAAGATATCAAGGATAAGCTGGGTGCGGTCCAGGACCCGGAATTCAACCTGGTCGGTTATAGAGCTCATCTGGGACGGGTTTAACTCCTGGTCAAAGACAACAAGGGTGGCACCGAGCTGCATGGCGTGAATGGTGAGCTCCTCGAGCTTTCCCGTGCCCATCAGAAAACGCGGGTTGATCTTTTTGCGCTGCTGCAAAAGAGTATCGAGTACTTCAATGCCGCTGGAGCGCGCCAGTTCCTTTAGTTCGTCCAGCGATTCCCTTGCCCGCCTTTTTGAATCGGTGGTTACGCTCACCAGTACCGCCTTTTCCCTTCCGGTGCCGACATCACGCAGAGCCTGGTATTCTGAAAGTTCATCTTCAATGGCGCGGATGAGTTCTATACAGTTTATTTGCTGATTTTTGGGATCTTCTGTCGGCATGATCTGGTGAGGGCCTTTGTCAGAAGGCGACGGGAGGATATGGGCTACGCGGATTTCTCGCGGTTCGCCGTTGCGCCCGGCGGTTACAGAAGCCATCAGGTCCAGCCGCAAAAGCGACAGGTCTGTAAGATCGTCTCTGGTGAGTGCCTCTTCGTTTAAGTGCGTGTGCACGCAGCGCAGACCCTTGAGCCTGCCCGGCGGGGTGCGGTACTCGCTGGTATCGGGCAGCATGATTTTCTGATTGTCGCCTACGATAACGCGCGCGATTTTGCCGGAGCGATCCACCAGAAGGCCTATCTGCCTTCTGGTCTCGGCGCTCAGGCTGCATATTTCATCGGCTAACCGGGGGGTGATAATAAATTCCGGAGGGATCCGTTGATGATAAAGGTTTTCTATCCGGCGAACCTGTGTTGCTTTTAATCCGCCGGTGTTACCGGAAATTTTTTTCATTCGGGTGTTGGGTGACTATCCTTTGCCTGTCTGTTTTCCACCGGATTTTTACGCGCCTTCAAGCTCGGGAGCATATTCTCCGTATGCCATGTTTTCAAACCGTGTATATTCTCCCTTAAAGACAAGCGAGCATAATCCGGTGGGACCGTTTCGCTGTTTTGCCAAGTGAATTTCAGCAATGTTTTTATTGGGATTGTTTTCATCAGAATTATAAACTTCGTCCCTGTATATAAATATAACCAGATCTGCGTCCTGTTCAAGGGCCCCGGATTCTCTCAGGTCTGAAAGCTGAGGGCGCTTATCGCTTCGTTCCTCGAGCCGCCGGTTGAGCTGGGAAAGGGCGACGACAGGAATATTTAACTCCTTTGCAAGGCCTTTTAATGTTCTCGACATCTCAGAGATCTCAAGCTCTCTTCGCTCGTATGATTTGCGTGGTCTCAGCAGCTGAAGGTAATCAATAATAATCATTCCCACGCCTTTTTCACGCTTCAGCCTCCGGGTCTTGGTCTTTATGTCCAGCGAGGACAATTCCGGAGAGTCGTCTATGAAGATGGGCGCATCCGAAAGTACTCCGGCTGCATTGGTGAGGCTGTACCAGTCGTCCTCGTTGAAAAAACCGTCGCGGACCCTTGCCGAGTCTATGCGGGCCTCGGAGCAGAGAAGTCGCAAAGAGAGCTGTTCCTTTGACATTTCAAGGGAAAACAAGGCAATCGGGGTTTCGGTTTCCACGGCTGCGTGCCGGGCAATATTTAGCGCCAGGGCGGTTTTCCCCATGCCCGGCCTTGCTGCCATGATAATCAGGTCAGAAGATTGAAAGCCGGAAGTAAGCTGGTCTAGCTTCTTGAAACCTGTCGGCACCCCGCTTATAAGGGATTTGTTGCCCTGCCGGGTTTCCAGGGTGTCGATATTTGATTCTATGATCTTGCTTATGGGATAAAAGTTTTGTTTCTGCTTCTGGTCTGCTATATCAAAGAGAGATCCTTCCGCAAAATCTATAACATCGTCGGTGTTTCCGGTTTCATCGTAGCATTTTTGAACTATATTGTTTGCAGTGCTTATAAGGTTTCTCAGCACTGCCTTGTCATGTATTATCTTGGCATAGTGCTTTGCATTGGCCGGAACCGGGGCTGTATCGACTATTTTGGCAAGGTAGACCGCACCGCCGACAGATTCGAGCTCACCCTTGCCTTTTAACCGTTCATTTAAGGTTACAAGGTCAACCGGTTCATCCTGGGCAAAGAGCTCGGTAACAGCAGTAAAAATTTTTTGATGAGCAGATTTGTAGAAGTCGTTTGGAGAGAGAATATCGAGTATATCCAGAAGGATATTGTTGTCAAGGAGGGCTGCGCTGATAATGGACTCCTCGGCCTCGATACTCTGGGGCGGAAGTTTTTCAAGAGTGGGATCCTTCTTGCTCATCGGCAGTACCGGTTTTTATAATGCGTTAAACGCTAAAGATTGTCAATGGTTTTCAGCCGGCCCGCAGGCCCGGTTTACCAGCCTGTGGAAAGCAAAGGCCGGTGATGAACCGTTGATGCGGTTGATGCAGCCGAACCTATTGCTCGGGGACCACTTCCACGGTGATTTCAGGCTCTATATCTTTGTAAACCCTTATCGGAACCTGGTATGTGCCCAGGTTTTTGATGGCATTGGGAAGCAGAATCGATCTTTTCTGAACTTCAATGCCTTTCTGTGCAAGTGCCTCTGCAATATCGCGGACCGATACCGAGCCGTAGAGCCGGTCTTCGTCTGCCACCTTGGCCGGGATTTCAACGGTTATTCCCTCGAGCCTGGAAGCCATTTCTTCGGCATTTTCCCTTTCCCTGGCCAGCTGGAGATCAATCTTTGCCCTTTCCTGCTCCATTTTTTTCCGGTTCTCTTCGGTGGCCGGCACGGCTTTTTGCTGGGGAATGAGGTAATTTCTGGCATAACCCTTTTTTACATCCACCTCAGAGCCGATAATGCCCAGAGATCCAATGGTTTCTTTTAATATGACCTTCATCTTCAACCTCCGATGATTTGGATAATTTCCTGTTATCGATTAAGAAGGGCCGGTATCGCCGCTGTTTTCAATTCTTAACTTCCTGAAATCGGCCCATGTATCAAAAAACCCGATACTGATAACCACCAGCGCAAAAATCTGCTGCATGGCTATTATTGCATAGATCAATACCCGCAGAAACATCGGTGTCCGCTTGCGCTCGAAATAAAAGGAGACCACCGCCAGCCCCTGAAAAAGATAGATCAGCATCAGCAGTATCAGGCCGTTTATGCCGATAAATGCAAGCGGCTCGCCGGCCGCCCATGCCAGCAGCACGCAGCCGATTACCGCCCAGACCAGTTTGTCCGGGGGCTGCCAGCGGTTGAGCCCGACAAAAAACGGCTTTTTCAGGCGCCCGACACTAAGGGCTATCCTTGCCAGCAGCAGGTTCGCCCATGCCGAAAAAATAAGTCCCGCGACCGCCAGTGCCGGTATGATCCTCATAAGTACATAATGGACACGATCCAGCGAGCTGGTAAGCAGCTGAATGCTTTTTTCCGGCATGTCCATGTTTTTGTATGCCGCGGCCGTCATTTCCAGGTTTTTCCGGACATAATCCGAAGCCATCTCCCAGGGACCTGATCCGGATAGGCTGCCGATAAAAAACAATGCCGCCAAGCCTCCCACCAGCACCATTGCGCTGGGATAAGCTATTGTCTTTTCAACGGAAAGATCTTTTTCCAGAAAATCGCCAAGGGCAAATCCCAGCCCCAGCATACACAGCATCATCCAGATATCGACTGTATTGCCGGCGCCCAGGATCCATATTATTGCCAGGGCGAGGGCGGCCATTACTCCGCTTGCCCTGCGTCCAAGCTTGACTCTGTAAAAAATCACCGGCAGCGGCAGCAGCAGAAAACATATAAAACCGAAAACCGGAAAATAAAGGGAAATCGCACCGCAGAAAGCCAGAATGCTAATACCGGTGAGAACATCCCTTTTGTTTTCCGCCATGATCTGTCCGGGCACAGGTTTATGCCCCCCTGAGCCGAAAACGGGTATGGCTGCCTGGTGCGGAACTCCGGTTAAAGATCACTCGTTCCCACGTAAGGCAGCAGTGCTATTTTGCGGGCCCTTTTAATGGCCACGGCAAGTCTGCGCTGATGTCTTGCACATGTCCCGGAGATGCGCCTC
>JAGXLE010000045.1 GCA_018334855.1 Desulfobacterales bacterium
AAGGAATGAATGGTTAAATGCGCGTATTGATGGTTTCAGCCAACACCGAGCAGGTCAACATGACCGTGCTGCCGCTGGGCATGGCCTGTGTCGCATCTGCTGTTGAATACGGAGGACATGACATCTTACTCCGCTTGCAGAGACCGCACGAAAAAAGGGGATGATAACCTCCGATGCCGGTCTTCTTGAGCCGAACTTTTATCTCGAGCCCGGCCTGGAAGGCTGGCTTCAGGAGACAGTCGAGGAGGCGGTCTCCCGGAATCCGGGATGGACGACCTGACCGGCCTCTGAGTCTGGAAAAATTTTTCGGCCGTGACAGGTGTTTATTGCCCCGTTGAAAACTGAACGGGGTTATGATAAAAGATAGATTTTTATAAAATGGCCTCTTAAGACACTGAAAGTCGCAAAACAGGGAAGCCGATGTCTGCTGTTGAAAATATTTCCGAAACACTCTGTCCCCTCGAGGAGCTGCCCGCACTGCCCTCGGTTGCTCTTAAGATATTGGAAAAGATAAGGGATCCGGAACCCCCGCTGCGCCAGCTTGCCGAGATCCTTGCCGCTGATCCGCCCCTTTCAGCCAAGGTTTTAAATGTTGTTAACTCCTCTTTTTTCGGCCTGCCAAGAAAGATCACTAACCTGCCCCACGCGGTTAACCTGCTGGGAGAAGATTCGTTGAAATATATCGCCCTGAGCTTTTCCCTTATCAACCTGTTTGACCGGAATAAACATAAATTTGACTATAAGCTTTTCTGGAAGTCGTCTTTGACCTGTGCCGTGGTCAGCCGGATCATAGCAAAAGAACTGGGCCGGACCGACTTCGAAGACATGTATTTTCTGGGGCTGATCCATAATATCGGCATATTGGTTCTTTTCCAGAGCCATCCCGGGCAGTATTCGCTTGTCCTTGACAGGGTGGGCCGCGAGAAGATGGAATTTTATACGGCTGAAAATGAAATTTTCGGCTGCAACCATATGCAGGTCGGGGCATTTCTGATTGATCAATGGGGGCTGTCCGAGGCGTTTTCGCTGCCGGTGAGCTGTCACCATCATCCCGACCGGATTGAAACTGAAAATAAAAGGGATCGGACAAGGGCGCGGATCCTCTGCCTGGCTCTTGAAATCTCGCGTTTCATGAACGAGGAAGACAAGGTTTTCAGGCTGGCGCTCATCGAAGATTTGCTAAAAGAGTATGGCATGGCCGGTCAAATCGAGCTGGAACCCGTTTTTGAAAAAGTCTCCGGGCAGCTTGAACCGCTCCTGCCGCTTTTTGAACTGGAGGCCAATGAAGACATTGATTTTCTGAAGCTGCTCGAGGAAAGCAAAAAAGAAATGTTTAATCTGTCATTCCAGATGAGCAGGCAAATAAAAGACCAGCAGCAATCCATTGAAGCGCTGAGCCTGATGGCATCACAGGACGAGCTGACCAATCTGCGCAATTATCGGAGCTTTCAGGAAGCACTGGAGATGGAGATAGCCAGCGTGCAGCGCTATAAGCATTTCAGTATACTGGCCCTGGCGGATCTGGATGCATTTAAGGCGGTCAACGATGAGCACGGCCATGTCGCAGGAGACCATGTGCTGCAGGCAGTAGCCGGTTTTTTTACCGAAAATATACGAAGCTCCGACGTATTGGCAAGATACGGAGGAGAAGAATTCGTTTTTATCCTAAAGAGCACGGCAATAGAAGACGGATTCCGGATCCTGGACCGGCTCAGGGAAAAGCTGGCAGACCTGGCAATCGAATACCAGGGAGAAAAAATTTCCGTGACGATGAGCGTCGGGGTCACATCGATAGGGCCGGAAAATACCCTGCCGAAACACGAGTTGCTTAAACAGGCCGATTCAGCCATGTATCTTGCCAAAAAGGCCGGCAGAAACCGCACAGTTTTATTTAAACTTGATTAGAAAACAAAAATGCCTGAAAAACTGCCAGTTGAAGTCTTGATTTCTCTGTTTCTGCTTTTATGCCCGGGATCCGCATTTCATTGCCAGCCCCGGGCTGAGCCGGCGGGAGCAATCCGGGCCCAAAGCCGGGAGGCTGTAAATCCCGGCAGTTCCGAGGCTGACACTGTGTGGGAGGAACTTATACAGGCCGGCGAGGATACCATTGAGGTTATGGAAGAGACTTTCGGCTCCCTGCCCGATGCACTGACCCTTGCCAAGAGGCTTGGCATAAGCTTGCTGTTGCTTTTTGCAGTCTATCTGCTGTGGCGGGCTGTCAAGCGCTATCTTCTGCCCCGGGTCCGCTCCGGATGGCCTGTAAGAATTCTGTCGGTTTTTATGCTCGGGTGCGGGGCGGTCATGGGGATTTTATCCGCCTGGGGTGCCGATGTTTATATTCTGCTCACCACCCCGCCGGGTAAGTCGGTTTTCGGAAGTTTTGCCACCATTCTTTTTGTCGTCATCGGTGCTTATATCGTCTGGGAATTTATCAATTACCTGTTATATAGGCACATAATGGCGATGAACCTGGGCGAAGCCCTGGAAAAACGGCTCCAGACCGTGCTGCCGCTTGCCAGAAGTGCGCTTTTTACTGTTATCTGCATTATCACCCTGTTGGTTATTTTATCCGAGCTTGGATTAAATATCGCCCCCATGCTTGCCGGGGCCGGAATAGTCGGGCTGGCAATCGGCTTCGGGGCCCAGAGCCTGGTAAAAGATCTGCTGACCGGCTTTTTTGTGCTCCTGGAAAACACCATTAACGTCGGAGACTGGGTCCTGCTGGGAGGACATGACGGACAGGTTGAAAACCTTACGATCCGGCACGTAACCGTTCGCGACATTTACGGCAACCTGCATACTGTGCCGTGGAGCTCGGTTGTAACGATCACCAACCAGACACGGGATTTCGGATACGCGGTGGTCGAGGTGGGCTTTGCCTACCGGGAAAACGTGGACGAGGTGGTAGCAGTGGTACAGCAGATTGCAGATGAAATGAGGCGGGAGCCGGAAATTAATGAAGGCATACTCAGTGAACTGCAGATACTGGGCTTAATCGAGCTGGGCGATTCCGCGGTGGTTGTGCGCACCCGTTTCAAGACCCTGCCTTTTATGCGCTGGCGCCTGGAACGCGATTTCCGGCGCAGAATCAAAAACCGCTTTGACGAGCTGGGCATTGAAATACCTTATCCGCACCAGACGGTATATTTCGGGGAAAACAAGCAGGGGCAGGCACCCCCCGCCCGTATTCAGATACAGAAGCTGGCGGATTCGGAGCCGGACCAGGGTACGAACGGATCTGAGACCTGATTGAAAACCATTAAACACCGACAGGAGACAACGCAATGAATTCAGCTCAGCCCTCAAGGGAAGAGGCGTGGGAATTGCTTACAGAATACAATAAAAGCAGCAGCCTTATTGCCCATGCCATTACTGTTGAATCCGTGATGCGTCATTTTGCGGAAAAATTTGGTGAAGATCCCGATAAGTGGGGAGTTATCGGGCTGATTCACGACCTTGATTATGAGCAGTATCCTGATCAGCACTGTCAAAAAACAGAGGAAATCCTCCGTTCAAATAACTGGCCGGAGGAATATATTCGCGCGGTGGTCAGTCACGGATATGGTATCGTAACAGATGTGAAACCCGAGTCGCTGCTTGAGAAAACGCTTTATACCATTGACGAGCTCACAGGCTTGGTGGCTGCTGCCGCCCTTGTCCGCCCGTCAAAAAGCGTAATGGATTTAAAGGCAAAGTCTGTAAAAAAGAAATGGAAGGACAAGCACTTTGCCGCCGGGGTGGACCGGGAGATAATTGAAAACGGGTGCCGGATGCTTGACATGGAGCTCTCGGATGTGATTGCCGAAACGATTTCGGGCATGAAGCCGGTGGCCGAAGAAATAGGGCTCAAAGGCGAAGCGGGCTGAAAAAATAAATAATTTGAAAAAGGAAAACCGTGAGCGCTTTGGCTGACCGGCGGCTGCGAAAAAAGGAGTTTCCTCGCTCCAGGAGCCTCTTTGCGCCTCAATTTCCGCTCGGAAACCCGCTTTTCCGCGCCGCGGTCAGGCAAACGGAGTGCAATTTTGTTAGAGTGCCATCAACTTTAAGCCGGAGTAAGACATGAGCGTGAGCAAGAGAGCGGACAGGATATCCCCGTTTATCGTTATGGATGTACTGGAGCGCGCCCAGGAGCTGGCCGCTTCAGGCAGAGAGATTATCCACCTGGAGGTGGGCGAGCCTGATTTTGATACCCCCCGCGTGATCGCCGAGGCCGCGGAAAGGGCCATGGCTGAGGGAAAAACCCATTACACCCATTCTCTGGGCATCAGGGAGCTGCGCGAAGCGATTGCCGAATATTATTTCGAGCGTTATAACGTGGAGGTGGACCAGGGGCGGGTGCTGGTTACATCGGGTACGAGCATGGCAATGCATCTTCTTTTTTCCGCCCTTCTGGAAGACGGAAATGAGGTCATCCTCTCTGACCCCCATTATGCCTGTTACGACAACTTTATTAATTTTGCAGGCGGGGTTCCTGTAAGGATTCCGGTGCGTGCCGAAGAGGGTTTCCAGTTTCGTCCCGGGGAAATCCGCAAAGCTATCACCCCGGCTACCAGGGGAATTTTTATCAACAGCCCGTCCAACCCCACCGGCCAGGTGATATCACCGGAGATTCTGGCCGCCATTGTGGATATGGCCCCGGGCGGCCATGCCGGGCCGTACGTGATAAGCGACGAGATTTACCATGGCCTTGTCTACGAGGGCCAGGAGCGCTCCGTACTGGAATACACCGACAACGCCTTTGTATTAGACGGTTTTTCCAAGCGCTATGCCATGTGCGGCTGGCGGCTGGGCTACCTGATAGCCCCGGCCGAATATGTGCGGCCGCTGCAGAAAATGCACCAGAATTTTTCCATCTGTGCCCCCTCGATCAGTCAATGGGCCGGTGTAGCCGCCCTGAGGCACGGCCGGCCCGAGGTGGAGCGCATGCGAAGCGTTTATGACACGCGGCGGCGCCGGCTTGTAAAAGGGCTCAGGGAACTGGGCTTTGAGATCCAGTCAGAGCCGGAAGGCGCTTTTTATGTTTTTACAAGCTGCGCCCACCTGGATCCGGACGACTACAGGCTGGCATTTGATATACTTGAAAATACAGGGGTGGCCGTGACCCCGGGGAGGGACTTCGGGCCGGGCGGTCACGGGTTTTTGCGCTTTTCATACTGCAACAGCCTTGAAAACATAGAGCAGGCCCTGGAGCGCCTTGGCGACTACCTGCCACGATATTATGATCAAAAGGCATGAAAGCATGCATTTTATTTTGCCCGCGGGCTTTATGGCAGACTTGATGAAAAATTTATATATTCAGGAGGAAATTAAATGACCGTTTCCAGTGAAGTTGAAAAAAGAGCCGCGGAGCTGGCCGATCAGCAATGGGATCTGCAGGCTATTGAGGACAGATTCAGGTACCTGGTTAAACATGGCATTACCGGGAACCGGCCGGAGCTTGAAGAGATTGTTGGCAAAAAAGATGATTTTCTGGATCAGGTGCAGCAACACGCAGAGCAGTATTGCTACCTGACCCGGAGCTGCGCCAAAGGCTCCGCCCTGGCTCTTCTGGAGGCATTTGGGTTGGGAAACATCGAAATAATCAGATCCATGGCCCCGTTTCCGGGGCTTTCCATGTCAGGGGGCATCTGCGGTCCCGTTGCCGGCGGGATGGCCGCCCTGGGACTTTACTTTTCCGGTAAAGATCCGGCCGATTATGAAAACATAAACCACTATATCGCCGGCAGGCAGTATATGCAGAAATTTAAAGCTGTTTTCGGCAGTCTTTTATGCCCTGATATCCAGAAGCGGCTGCTGGGAAGAGCCTATGATCCGTTTGCCGGGCCTGAGGAGCTGGAGGCGTTTAACCGGTCAGGCGCCCGTGAAAAATGCCCGGTCGCCCCGGGTATCGGTGCCAGGCTTGCCGCCGAGATTATTATTGAGAGCATGGAAGAAAACCGATAGGCGCCCCGGGTTTAGTTCAGGACTCAAAGCCTTTCAGGCCGGGATCAAGCTGCACGCCCAGGGAATTTAGCGCCATGGATACAAGATTATAGTTTCCCACCGCAAATATTAGATCTATCATTTGCCTGTCATCATAGGTCTTTTTTAATTCTTGCCAGGTGGGATCTGAGATAAAGGTATCGTTTTTTAATTCATCTGTAGCCCGCAGCAGGGTTTTGTCCAGCTCAGACCAGCCCCCGGCATCCGGCCCTGATTTTATCCGCTCTATTTCTTCGTCTGTAAGCCCTGCTTTCTTTCCGATTACTGCGTGCTGGGCCCATTCATATTCCGCCCGGCACAGCCAGCCGATTCTTAAAATCACCAGCTCCCTTTCCCGGGCCGGAAAGGTTGATTTATTTAGAACATGGGTGGCAAACACCAGCCATCTTTTCAAAAGTTTATGGTGGTGTGCCAGAGTCTTGTGAATATTGATGGGCTTGTCAAAGGATGCGCGCTCAACCACGTCGCGCTGTTCTTCATCCATTTCCGAGATCTCAAGCGGAAGAATTCTGGGCTGTGTCAATCGCATAGGTTTTCTCCCCGGTGTTTTAAAAGTATGGACAATTTTATTCTGAACCAAAGACCCGCTTTAATAATTCAGTTGTCTGTTTTGCGGGGTTTTCGCGAATAGCGGCTTCCTCTTCTGCCATGTAATAAAAGATTCCGTCCATGGCCTCATTTGTGACGTAACCGGCCAGGTCTGCCTTTGCATCCGGCACAAGCGGGATAGAATTGTATTCATCCATCACTCTGTTATATGTCTTTACGGCACCAACACTGGAGAGGCTGTTTTTTACTATCGGGCGCATCTCCTCGGCCAGAGCCCCGGACATACTGTTTTTAAAATATTTTGTGGCCGAATCCTCGGGTCCTTTATATATATTCATAACATCTTCAAACGTCATGTTTTTGATAGCCTGTAAAAAAAGCTTTTTTGCCTCAGGCGTTGCTTTTTCCGCGGCCCGGTTGAGTTTTAATTCAAGATTTTCTGTAAGAGACGATAATCCGATTTTGTTCAGGGCTGATTTTACAGTATCCAGTTTTTCGGGCAGGGGTATATGAACGGCGGGATCATCATTGAATCCGTTTTTTTGCCCCAATTGCGCCACCACATTTTCTGATCCTATGCGAAGCGCCTGTTTGAAGGCATTGCTGATTTCACTGTTTGTCGGCTCCTCCCGGCTCTCCTTTTCCCCGGAGCCTGAAAGAATTTTCATCCCTTTTTCCAGAAGGTTGTCCGCATTTGCCGTGTTTAAAACAAAAATACATACCGCCAAAGTGCACAAAGTAAATAAACATTTGTTATCTGCTGATTTACGGAAAATATTTTTCATAACTTTTCCCCATTTAAAATTTAAGGTTAATGGCTTCGTAAAAAGTCCAATATCTGCGTTGCGCGTCCATCCCTGCGGAATTTCACGTACGATAAAGTACGCTGCATTCCTCGGGATTTGCGCGCCTTGATCTTGAACTTTTTACTTTGCCATCCCAAAATCGACTTTTTACGAGAGCATCAAGGTTTATTTAAAAAAATCCGGAAAAGGAGTTCCCGCCCTTTGTACCAGATTTTACCAGCGGTCCTTGATTTCTATGATCAACCTGCCAAACAGTGCCACTGCAGCAATGATGATCAATAAAGCAATGACCGGAAGGGCAATCCACAGCGTCACCTTGAAGACAAAGAGGATAAGCGGGGCCACGATAAATGCAAAAAAGCAGATTAGTATAAGGGCGCCGCAGCCGGTGGAAAAACTTTTAAAAAAATCAGACAAGAATTTGTTTCCTTAAAAAGAAATCATGATTCTCACATCATGCCGGTTCTATACCTTTGAATGATCAAATCCCCAGGCCCCGGATTCTTTGTCTTTAAACATGTCCTGAAAGACGTTTGGAAATTCCTTTTTGCAGATTTCGGCAACCTGGCCGCCCACAAGGCGGATTTCCTCTTCTGCATGCACTGAGGTGCGCATCGCTATTATATGGCGCCAGGCCCGCAGGTTGCCTGTGACCATGATCGTGGTGCCGATGCCTATAGGCGCAAGGCGCCTAAACATTGAGGTAAGCATTTTCTTGGCGGAAAAGTCATTCATGTCATCTATGCCAAAGATTTCAGCAAGTTCTTTCTGAGCGTTTTCGAGAAAATCAATGACTTCCCTGAATTTTTCTTCCGCCTGCGGGTTTTGACTGGCCGAATCCGGAATCCAGACCGGAAGATCGTCGAGGCGCACGTATCTTAAGCTTTCCTGGCTGTAGGCCATGCCTGCCCTGTGCCTGACAAGTTCGTGGGTAAATACCCGGGACACGTTTCTGAATATAAAGGTGGCGTTTACGTGCTCGAGTACCGAGCCGTGGCCGCTTTTCAGCACGTTGCCGATATAGCGGTCATTTCCGCGCCGCACATTGGTCACGTTCGGGTTGGATGCTTCGGGCTTGGTCGGATCATATGGCTGCCAGC
>JAGXLE010000046.1 GCA_018334855.1 Desulfobacterales bacterium
TTTTACCTTGCGCCTTGAACCTTGCCCCTTATTCCACACCCGACAAAGCCTCCATGAAATCCCGTGGCTCTATCATACCGACAATACGTTCTGCATTCTTTCCCCTGGAATTAATCAGAATGATCGTGGGTACTCCGCGCACTTCAAACCTGCGTTGAATCCGGCGGGTCTCCGGGTCGTCTGCGCGGGTCAGATTAACCTGAAATACCTTGAATTCACGAAGCTTCCCGATTACCCGGGGGTCTGAGAGAGTATGTTTTTTAAGCTCCCTGCAGGGTATACACCACTCAGCATAAAAAACAATAACCATTTTCCGGTTATTCTCCACAGCCCTTTCAAAGGCTGCGACGGAAAATTCGGGCCAGTCGGCCCGGGCTCGATCTTTCGAAACAAACCCGTATACGGAGGCCGAGATCAGCATGGCGCAAAAAATTATCTTGATCAGCTTGAATCCGTATATGTGGTTGGCTGTTTTATCAAAAAATAACAGATAAAGTGCCGCGAGGACCCCGAAAACCGGCAGCGCAAATGATGCCAGGTCTCCGGGAAGCAGGGGGGCGGAAAAATAAACAGCCATTGCCAGCAGAACCAGGCCGAAAATATGTTTTACACCTTCCATCCATTGCCCGGATCCGGGCAGACGTTTGATTTTGCCGGAAAACAGGGCCAAAAAGAGATAAGGCAGGCCAAGCCCGAGGGAAAGAAAGAAAAATAGGAAAAATCCGTATAAAGGATCGCCTTTTGCAGCAACATAGGCAACAAGTCCCAGAACCAGGGGTCCTATGCAGGGCGCAGCAATTATACCCAGGGTCAGCCCCATAAACAGGGCGCCAAAATAACCGCTCCTGCTCCCGCCTGCCCTGGCAACCAGGCTGTCGGGCAGTTTGAATTCATAAAAACCGAACATGCTCAAAGAGAGCAGAACAAAAATGACGGCTATGGATAAAATAACAGCAGGGTGCTGAAGAAGCCCCCCGAAAAGGGCGCCTGTCAGAGCTGTAATAACCCCGATAAGAGAGTAGGTAACAGATATGCCGGCAACGTAGAGCAGCCCCAGTACAAACAGTCTTCCGGTCCGGCCTTCACTCTGGACGCCGAAATAACTGATCGTAATGGGAATGATCGGATAGACGCAGGGGGTAAGATTCAATGCCAGACCCCCGATAAAAACCAGCACCAGGCTGAGCAGCACCCCGTAAGACTCCATCCGGCGGAAAAAATCGCCTTTGCCGTTCTGCCGGCCGGGCCGCAGGTCTAAACCCGATTCAGCTTCTGCAGAAGTCGCTGTCCGGCCTGATCGCTGGGAGCCTTCTGTAACCTTAAGCGAAAGAACCTGTTTTGTACTTTCCGGTGCAAGGCAGGTATCTTTGCGGCAGGGCTGGTAGATAAACCTGAGAGGCAGTTCGTAGACCCCCTTTTCGGCATCCTTTGAGGCATCTATAACAGCAGAGATATTAAAAGTTCCCTCGTAGACGCTGACAGGCGAATCTGAAAAGGAAAAGTTGTATTTAACTGTCTTGGGATATTTAACATCTTCGAGCCTGAACCGGCTGCCTGCGGCAAGTTTTAACTGCGATGGTATCAGGTAGGGATTTTCCGGCTTGTTCGAGTTGATGTGCCAGTTGTCGTGGAGCTCTATCTTGAGGGTAAATTCCTGCCGTCCGCCGGGACGGATTTCTTTTTCCGGTTCAACAATACCTGCTGTGAGGACATCAAAATTCTGTCCGGATTGACAATAGCCGGCAGCCGGCAGCAAAAGGAGGACAAGCAGGAGCAAAATAATCGGAGCCAGTATTTTAAGCACATCTTTTCCTGACCTGCGAGGCGCCTCAGAAAGGCCTGCAAATGCGGTGTTTGGCGCTTTTTTATGCATTTTCGGGCGCGCTGAGGCTCCGCGAGCGCTGCGCTGCCGCGGCAATAGCTGCAGAAATGGCCTCTTTTACGTTGTTTTGGTCCAATACGCGTATGGCCGCCTCGGTGGTGCCTCCCGGAGAGGTGACTTTTGTCCTTAAAGACTCAGGCGTTTCTTTTTGTTCTTCAATGAGCCGCAAGGCCCCGAAAAGAGCGGTTTGTGCAAGCTCAGAGGCGGTTTCGCGTTCCAGCCCAAGTTTCACACCGGCGTCAATCATAGCTTCGAGCAGGTAGAAGCCGTAAGCGGGGCCTGATCCGGATACGGCGGTTACCGCGTCCATTTTATCCTCTTGGGTGACAATTACTTTGCCCATAACTGACAGGATTTTCCGCGCGGTTTCCAAATCGGATTTATCTGCGCAGGCGTTAGCGCACATGCCAGACATCCCCGCGCCAACAAGTGCGGGCGTGTTCGGCATGACCCTGATAACAGGAAGGCAGTTTTTGGCTTCCTCAGGCAAACCATTGTAAAGGTGTTTTTCAATCCTGCTTATGGGAATGCCGGCGGCTATGGAAATAAAAAGCCGCTTGACGGAAAGATCTTTAAATCCGCAGCTTTGGGCAAGCTCTTGTAATACATCATCTATAATCTGGGGCTTTACGCTCAGGACAACAATGCCGCAGGAAATGACGATTTCGGGATTATCTGCGGCAGCGGAGACATTGTATGCATTTTGCACTTCATCCCTGCGCTTTGTGCTGGCGTCGCTGATACGGATATTTTCAGGAGCAGCGAGGCCGGCGCGCAGAATCGCACCTATCATGGCCTCTGCCATGTTTCCGGCCCCGATAAAGCCGATTTTCTGATTCAATGTATTCATTTGAGCTCCAAGATCTTTGCTCCGCGGCATGAGCCTGCTTTTTAAAAGTTTCCCGGGACATAATAAATTTATGCGCCCGGCAGATGCCTGTTTTACCCCACGGTTATTTTTTATAAGCAGGCTGATCAGTCTTGTCAATCCTGCAGATCTATAACAGGAAAGATCTTGACTAATGCGGAGGATATATTTAATGATTAATGGACGGCAATAAATCACATAATCGACTCTGACAGGAAAGCGGTGAAAAACAGATGTTTATCCTCGGAAATTTTCTTTTTGGACTGGCCAAAGTTTTAAATATCGCCCTGACTGTATACATGTGGATCATTATCGCCCAGGCGGTTTTGTCATGGGTAAATCCGGATCCCTTCAATCCGATCGTCAGGTTTATCAACCAGATTACAGAACCGGTACTGTCTCAGATTCGCCGGAGAATACCGACCATGTTCGGAGGTATAGATTTTTCTCCGATTATTGTTTTGCTGGCTATAATTTTTCTCCAGGAATTTCTTGTCAACAGCCTGATTCAACTGGCGCGTACATTATAGAAAGCATGAAGCATGCAAATTTTCAAATAATCGAAATCAAGCCTGGAGCGGTATATGGCCAAAATTGATGCGTTTTTCAAGCTTATGAATGATCAGGGGGCCTCTGACCTGCATCTGGCTGCAGGACAGCAGCCGGCCCTCCGCATAAGGGGAGAAATCGAGCGGGTTAAATACAAGCCCCTGACCAATGATGACCTAAGAAGTATGGTCTATGAAATTACCCCGGAAGACAAGATCAAGGTCTTTGAAGAGACTGGGGATATCGATTTCGGCTATGAAATTCCAGGGCTTGCCCGCTACCGCGCCAACATGTTCATGCAGAGAAACGGGGTGGGGGCGGTATTCCGGCAGATACCGACAAACATAATGACCGTGGAACAGCTCGGGCTGCCCTCTGTTGTGAGCAGGCTTGCCACTCTGCCAAGGGGGCTGGTAATTGTTACCGGCCCGACCGGCAGCGGTAAATCCACCTCTCTGGCCGCAATCATTGACGAGGCCAACCGGGTCAGAAAGGATCATATCATAACCATCGAAGACCCGATTGAATTCGTGCATGAAAGCAAGGGGTGCATAATAAACCAGCGGGAAATAGGGCAGCACACCAAGTCCTTCAGCGCAGCCCTGCGAGGAGCGCTTCGGGAGGATCCTGATATTATTCTGGTAGGCGAAATGAGGGACCTGGAGACCATATCTCTTGCTATAGAGGCGGCTTCGACCGGGCACCTGGTTTTTGCAACCCTGCATACATCAAGCGCCATGAAAACCGTGGACCGGATAATAGAAGTCTTTCCGGCAGATCAGCAGCCCCAGGTCCGATCAACACTTTCAGACGGGATACGGGCAGTGATAGCCCAGGTTCTTTTCAAAAGGGCCGACCGGAAAGGAAGATGCCCCGCAACTGAGGTCATGATTGCCACCCCTGCTGTCCGAAATCTCATACGGGAATCCAAAACCCATCAGCTGGCCTCATCCATGCAGACCGGCAAAAAATACGGTATGCAGATATTAGACGATGCAATCATGGATCTCTACAACAAAGGATGGGTAAGCGGCGAAGATGCATATGCAAAGGCTAATGAAAAATCAAGATTCAGGCCTTTGCTCAAAAATCCGCCCCAGGATTTTACAGAGGCGTAATCAGTACGCCGCCCCGGGCGGATTGCCGATAAACTCTAACCATACAGGAAGATAGTATGCGAAAGCCGGAAACCGACCATATCCTGACCACAATGCTCGATTCCCAGCAGCATGTTTCGGACTTGAACTTTACCGTGGGAAAGCCCCTTCAGGTGGAGTCATACGGCGAGCTTCTTCCTGTTGAGATGAAGCCGCCTTTAAAACAGCTCACGCCTTTCCAGACTGAAATCCTGGCCTTGAACCTGATGTCAAATGACCGCCGGCTGATCGAAACATTTATCCGGGAAGGCTCCTGTGACATGTCCTATTCGCTGCCCGGCAAGGCGCGTTTCCGGGTAAACATTTTTTCGCAGTCAGGAAACTGTTCAATTGTATTGCGCCAGCTTGAAACCCGGGTGCCCACCATACAGGAAATGGGTCTGCCCGAGTCTTTCCACGATATCGCCAGGGAGCGAAACGGACTCGTTTTTGTAACCGGCGCCACGGGAACCGGCAAGACAACCTCTCTGGCAGCCATGCTCGAGGAGGTCAACAGGAACAAGTCAGTCCACGTAATCACGCTGGAGGACCCCATAGAATTTGTTCATTCTCACAAGAAGGCCACATTTAATCAGCGGGAGCTGGGCAGGGACTTTGATCAGTTTTCCCATGGGCTCAGGGCCGCTTTGCGCCAGGCGCCCAAGGTGATCCTGGTGGGGGAAATGCGCGACAGGGAAACCGTGGAGATTGGATTGACCGCGGCCGAAACCGGACACTTGGTGCTAACAACGCTTCACACCGTGGATGCAGGCCAGACAGTTAATCGTATACTCGGTATGTTCAGCACGGAAGAGGAAAACCAGATTCGTATCCGCCTGGCAGACACGCTGAGGTGGGTTGTATGCCAGAGGCTTCTGCCCAAGGTCGGCGGCGGCAGGGTAGCGGCTTTTGAAATTCTGCGCACCAGCCTGAGAGTAAAAGACCTGATTTTACACGGGGAAGAAGAGGGCAAAACTTTCTACGAAATAATGGAGGTGGGGACAGCTTTCGGTATGACAACTTTCGATAATTTTATCGTAAAGCTGTTTGAAAAGGGGCTTATCTCAGAGGAAACCGCCCTTGGATATGCTTCACAAAGGTCCGTGGTAGGTCGCGGCCTCGACCAGGTAAAAAGTGCAAGAGGAGAGGCCACCAGTGACATTGAGGATTTGGAGATCGACATGGGTTATAACAAAAGGTAGATGGCTTCGTAAAAAGTCCAATATCTGCGTTGCGCTCCCATCCCTGCGGAATTTCACGTACGATAAAGTACGCTGCATTCCTCGGGATTTGCGCGCCTTGATCTTGAACTTTTTACTTTGCCATATTTAAAATTGAATTTTTACGAGACTTCAAGGTAGAAGGATATGGAAATAACCTGCAGCAACTGCCGGAAACAGATCAACATTCCTGATGAGAAAATACCTGAGGGCAAAAGTTTTGCGGTGCGATGCCCTTCGTGCCGCACAAGAATATCGGTTGATATAAATGCCGGCAGGGAGCAAAACCAGCCTGCGGCAAACGGCTGGGACGAACAGCAGCAACAGCAGGCGGAGCAAGGTGAGTTCGCGGTTTCAGGAGAGGATTACGATGCCAGCGAAAAGCCTTTTGATTTTCTGGAAGAAGAAGGCCTCACAGCCATGCTGCTGGAAAAAGACCCTGATGTTGTAGGGCATGTAAAAAATGTGCTGGAAGTGATGGACTATCATGTTACCATGCCGGAAAACGTGCGCGATGCGCTGCGGAAGATGAAATATCATCAGTTTGATTTAATTGTTTTAAACGAGACCTTTGACAGCAGCAGCCCGGAGGCAAACGGGGTATTGATATACCTGCAGCGCCTAAACATGCATGTAAGGAGAAATATTTTCGTAGCTCTGTTAACGGAGCGCTACACAACCATGGATAACATGGCAGCATTTTTGAAAAGCGTTAATATTGTAATTAATTTAAAAGATATCGAAAGTATAGACCGGATTTTAACCCGGGGCATCAACGAAAACGAGCTTTTTTATGCGGTTTTCAAGGAAAGCCTCAAAAAACTGGGCCGCATCTGAAGACTGAGCCATGAGTGAAAAAAATACTGAATCATCTTATACCTGCAGTCATTACCGGGCGGAAATGATTCTGCTGGCCCTGGAGCGGAGGCTGGCGCAAAACGATCTTTCCGAGTCGGAGAAAAAATCGGTCAAGGCCGAAATCAGGCGGCTGAAATCTGAAATGGGAATGTCTTAACCTGCAAGCTTTTCGCTGATAAGCCGCAGTCCCTCAAGGGTCAGCTCGGTTTCCACTTCTTCAATGGTTTCCGAAAGAGACCCGATTAGCACGGCCAGCCCGCCGGTGGCAATTACGCGGGGCTCGGGCTGCATTTCTTTTTTAATCCGTCTTACCATTCCGTCGACCAGTTCTGTGTAGCCGTATAAAATACCGGATTTCATGCTTTCTGCTGTTTCCTTTCCTATTGCCGATGCAGGGGGATTGAAAAGTTCCACCCTGGGAAGCTTGGAGGCTCTTTGAAACAGGGCCTCTGCAGAAATGCCGATACCCGGGGAAATGGCCCCTCCGAGATATTCGCCCTGCTCCGAGATACAGTCAAAGGTGGTTGCAGTGCCAAAATCGATAATAACCAGGCTGGTATGGTATCTGCTAAAGGCGGCAACAGCGTTGACCAGCCTGTCGGCGCCCACTTCTGCGGGGTTCCGGTATCTTATGGGCATATCAACGTTATCAGGGCCAATCCAGTGCGGAGAGTGCGCCAGATATTTCCGGCAGAAGGCATCGAGTGTACGTACCATTGGGGGGACAACACACGAAATTACTGTCTGTTTTATATCGGCCATATTAAGGCTGTATCTGCCGAAAAAATGGGCCAGATGCATGTGAAACTCGTCTTCGGTAAGTTTGGGTTCTGTATGAAGACGGCAGTGAGCAGTGAGCCGGCGGTTTTCAAAAAGGCCCGCCACGGTCTGGGTATTGCCGACATCGAGTACAAGCAGCATAACTTCTTCCCGGGTTTTGGTTTTCAGTGTTTTTCTATTTTAACGGTGAAAATCTGCGGATCGACGTGAATCAACCGCGTCTGTCCCGGCAGGCGGATCTTTACGGGCTTTACATAAATACCCGGTCCCAGTCCCGCAAGATCCATATAAACTTTTATATCTTTTTTGGAAAATGAATTTGCAAGGTTTTCCATGGCACCACGAAGTGTAACCGAGACGGTGTCGGGTTGAATCAAGCAGGGCAGCCCGGTGTGGAGCGCCTTTACAGGAATGTTTTTTATGGTCTTTTCAACCATTTGTTTTTCAAAAAAAATGGCCGCAGAAACCCTTTCGGGAACCGCCCGGATGCCTTCCGGCAGATCCAGGGCGGCATCCTTTTCAACTGTTGCCGACGCCCCTGTTATATCTATTTCAAAAGTCTTTGCTGTTTCAATTTCTGAAATTGTTTCTGCAGGACCGATAACAAGCACTGATTCCGGCCTGGCCTGTTTTTTTTCAACCTTATAGCCGAAGGCAGGATTTCCGCTGCAGCGGACCTCTACCGGCAGGATTTTTCCGGCCGTATCTTTGTTTACGTTTTGAGGGGTTTTAAAATCATCCTGACTGCCGGCAGCAGGAAACACAAGTAACAGAGTGAGCAGGGCAGCCACAGCCAGGAACCGGCAGCGCCGCCTTATGTTTGATCCAGCCATAATCCGGTGTTCCTCTCTTCAGGAAAACAGCTCCTTATTCCGGATGGAGTCAGCGATTCTTACAGCCGCTTTGCTACTTGCAACATCGTGTACCCTTACTATATGCACTCCTTTCATGGTCGCCGCGGCCACCGCTGCCAGAGTTCCGGCTTCGACCCCGGGACTGTCCGGCGAAAACTCGGTATCTGCATTCTTTGACAGCACCTGCCTGATAAAAGCTTTTCTGGAGGGACCCAGCAAAACAGGCAGACCGAGCTCCAGGAAACGATCTGCCCGGTCTATCAGCTCCAGGTTGTGAGCGGCT